>NZ_VLJG01000019.1:0-66016 GCF_007829415.1 Aminobacter sp. J44
AGTAACCGTCCGGTGAGGACCGCGGTTATGGCGGCGTGATCAGTTATCGGGTTTCGGCGGGGCTTTGTTGATCAATCGCGCCTTGGCTGGGTTTCGTCGGTTCGCGATGCGCAAGAGCGCGTATTTGATCGGGAGTTCGTCGATGGTGTCGGGATCGTAGTCGTCGGCCCATTCGGTTGCGTCGGCATGGTTGGGGTGGTCGGGGTCGGCCAGCGCGTCGAGCATGTCGTAGAAGCCTGGAATGCCACCGCAATCCTCGGGTGGGGCGTTCCTCTCGCCGCCGAGATAGCGCGGATAGGAGGTCTCGGGATGGCCGGCCCTGACGCCGGTCACGGTGAGCCGAAGCTCCCAGCTGTCGCCGAAGTCGTAGAGGTAGTCGATCGTCGTCCTGCGCGGCTTGAGCACATCGCGCAGGCGCACTTTGGCGGCGTCCTTGCGCGGCGCCGTTCCCCAGTCCTCGTCCATCGGCAGGCCGTATCTCTGCTTGCCGATGGTGAACTCCCACAGATGGTAGTCGAACCAGCCCATCACGGCCTGGATGATGTCGTGCAGCACCTTCAGCGTGATCGAGGTCAGCACCTCGACCTCGCGCCAGATCAGGGGATCGGTGTCGCGCAGTTCGACGCGGACCGTGGCGATCTCGTTGAGGCTGTCGGATGCGGCGATCTTCGGGGACGGGCTCATGCGGCCAGTCTTGCAGATTGCGCCTTCCAGTTCCACGGCAGGAGATCGGCCAGGCGGCCCTGCGGCGTGTCGGCGATGCGGGCGAGCACGTCGGCCAGCCAGGCCTGCGGGTCGACGTCGTTGAGCTTGGCGGTTGCGATCAGCGTGTACATGATCGCCGCGCGATCGGCGCCGCGGTCCGACCCGGCGAAGAGCCAGGACTTCCTGCCCAGTGCCAGACCGCGCAGCGCCCGTTCGGCCGCATTGTTCGTGAGGCAGACGCGCCCGTCCTGGAGGAAGCGTGTGAAGCCATTCCAGCGCTTGAGCATGTAGTCGATCGCCTGGGCGGCGGGCGCATGGCGCGAGAGCCTGGCCCGCTCGCCACGCATCCACTCTTCCAGTTCGGCGACGAGCGGCGCACTCCGTTCCTGACGCGCGGCAAGACGTTGCTGGGCAGGCAGCCCGTTGATGTCGCGCTCGATGTCGAACAGGATATCGATGCGCCTCACGGCCTCGAAGGCGATCGGTGAGATCGGCGGCGCGGTCTTGCCGCGACGCGCGTTGGCGGCGATGTCGGCGAGCACGAAGAACTTGCGCCGCGCATGGCTCCAGCAGAGCGCTTCCATCACCGGTCCGGGCTTGCGGTCGACGAGGTAGAGCCGGTTGTAACCGGCATAGGCATCGGCCTGCAGAATGCCGGTAAACTGCTTCAGGTGCCGCTCGGGGTGATCGCCAGACCGGTCGCGCGATGCGTGGAACAGGGCTGCAGGTGGCGATGTCCCGCCGAAGGGCCGATCGTCGCGGACATAGACCCAGGCCCGGCCGGTGTCGGTCTTGCCCTTCGCCAGGATCGGCACCGTCGTGTCGTCGCCGTGAAGCCGTTCCGCCGAGAGCACATGCTCCTCGATGAGCGCATGCAGCGGACGCAGCACCGCCGCGCATGCGCCGACCTGATCGGCCAGCGTCGACAGGCTCAGCTCGACACCTTCGCGGGCATAGCGCTCGCTCTGCCGGCTCAGCGGCTGATGCTGGCCGAACTTCTCGAACAGCACCATCGCCAGCAGGTTCGGCCCGGCGAAGCCGCGCGGCGTGACGTGGAACGGCGCCGGCGGCTGGGTGATCGTCTCGCACTGGCGGCACGAGAACTTCTCGCGCACCGTCTGGATGACCTTCCACCGACGCGGGATCACCTCCAGCGTCTCGGTCACGTTCTCGCCTAGCTTCGACAGCCTGGTCGAGCCGCAGCAGGGGCAGCTCTCGGGTGCGGCGATCACGACGCGCTCGCGCGGCAGGTGCTCCGGGAACGGCTTGCGCGACGGGCGCCGGCGCTCGAACGAGCGGACCGTCTGTGACCGGGAAGCCGCCCTTTCGGCAGAAAGTTCGTCCTCAACAGCATCAGCTTCCAGATCCTCGAGCTGAAGCTCCATCTGCTCGAGCAGCCGGGCCTTGCGCTCCGAGCGGCTGCCGTAGAGTTCGCGCCTGAGCTTCTCGATCTCCAGCTTCAGTCGTGCAATCAACGCCTCCGTTCCGGAGCTGACCGCCGCCGCGTGGGCGGCAAGAGCTTCGGCCTCGATGCGTGCGGCGCGCTCCGCCAGGATCATCGCGTGGGCGGCGGCGAGGTCGGAAGGGAGCGATTCAGCGTCGGGCATATGGAAATGGAATCATATCCACCGCCATGTGCAAGACCAAATCGTCAGCCGGTCGCCGTCGGCCGCCAGGTCTTCTGCGGCATGCGCCAGTCGATGCCTTCGAGTAGATAGCCGAGTTGGGCCGGCGTGATCGTCACGACGCCGTCGGCCGGCGATGGCCAGATGAAGCGCCCCCGTTCCAGCCGCTTGCAGAACAAGCAGGCGCCCTGGCCGTCGTGCCAAAGCACCTTGATCAGATCGCCGCGACGACCACGGAAGACGAACAGGTGACCATTGTGCGGATCACGCTTCAGCGTCTCCTGCACTACCAATGCCAGGCCCGGAAAGCCCTTCCTCATGTCGGTGTGACCCGTCGCCAGCCACACCCGCACGCCGCTCGGAACCGGGATCATCGCAACCCGAGCGCGTCCAGCACGCGCCGCAGCGCCTCGCCATCCACGTCGCGATCAACACGGACACGGCGCCCGCCGCCAAGCTCGATCTCGATGATGCCGCTCTTGCGGCGACGTCGGTTGGGAGACGCCGATGATGCCGGCGTCTCAACGACGGGCGGCTGGGCGGCAGGGACGATCTCGACCGGGACCAATTGCGTGGCGCCAACATCGACCCGATCACACAGCTCCTTGCGCCATCGGAAGAGCTGGCTGACGTGAATGCCCGCCGATCGCGCGACCTCCGAGGCCGTCACGCCAGGCTCGAAAGATGCCACCACCAGGCGCTCCTTCTCCTCACGCGACCAGCGGCGCCGTCTCTCGACCGACGTGATCACCTCCACTCGCGGCATCGTCATAGGGCTACTCCTAGGATTGTCCCTAGGACTTCCGACGTTCGCCCTCAGACCGCAAGGCGGCCGTCACCGGAGGGATACCCCTGATAGGTGTTTGACCATGAAGCAGATCGTTTCTTGGTTGAAGGCTGATTCCGGCAATGGACCACGGTGGGCCTTCATCCTCATCGGCATCGCCATCTTCTACGTCCTGTTCATCGGAGATGGTCCCCGCAGCGACTGGTACTATCCCGTTCGATGATCGTCCCGCCCCTCCCCAGCACTCGCTACCGCTCGGCTGGGGAGTGTCAACCTTGGGCTAACCACCGAGGAGCGATGGCTCTCCCCCTTCCCCTTCTTCATCCATTCTCAACGTTCATTGCCGATCGTCCTGAGCAGCGTAGCCGCAGAAGGCCCCTCTCAAGCAACAGGATGGTCTCCCGATGACTACCATGCCCACCAATAGCCAATCGTCTTGGCCGCGTTACTACAGGACCCTCAAACGGGTTTTAGGCGGCTACCTGATGGCCTGCTTCGTGGCGGGCATTGTTATCGGATGTTTTCTTACCGTTCCTGCGGTGAGCGACCCCGGCTCCAGCCTGTCACTGAGCGACGCAATGTTCTTAGCGGTCGTGCACGTTGGAATGGCAACCGCATTTGTGGTCTTTCTCTCCTTCATTCCCGCAACGCTCATGATCTTCGTGACCGAGCTATGGGCAATCCAAAGCCGTGTGGTCTACCTCGCAACTGGGCTCGTTACATCGAGCGTCAGCTTCATCGTTAGCTTGCTCTGGTCCGGCAGTCACAGATTCCATACCCCTCTCCGTATTCTTGAAACGTGGGGTCTCATGATGTGCGTGGCTGGACTGGTCGCCGGGTACACGTACTGGAAGATTGCCGGAAGACGGGCAGGAAGGTGGAGACCGTGACTCAGAAGAGGCGGTAGACCACCCCGCAGGGAGGCGGGCTAGAGAGGGACCGGCTAACCTTATCGAACGGGCAGACGGTAGACGCTGACGTCGCCCAGTTTCTCAAGTTCCTGCACGCCGCACTCGTAGTCGCCCCTTCTCAAGCCGGGGTCATTGTTGGACGCGGCCAAAGTGAGTGCCGCTCTCGGACACTCTTCTACGCTCACGAACCCCTCAATCCTCTCTCCGACGATCAGATCGTGGCGGTTGGGGTAGTAGTGGAGGACGACCCACTCCCACGGTGCTGCGTCTTCACCCCAGAACCAGTTCGCTATGGTCACTAGCGCGCTACCAAAGGCGAACCACAGGCCAAGGACTAGAATGAGAACGATCAGGGGCATAGCCCTCTCCCCACCCAGTAATCTGAGGCCATGGTATCCCAGCAATTCCACTCTGCCGAGTGGCGGCCCCTAGGCCCTTTTACGGCGTCTCCATTGGGGTGTCTTGAAGGCGGCAAGGCCGAGCGACTTCGGCGGCGCGTCCATCAATATCCCCGCCTCTTCTGCCGCAGCCCTGAACCACATTCGGGCTGACAACATTGGCCCTACATCCTCTGGTCGCTCCAGTGCCCGTAGGGGAGTCGCGACTATGCCTGCGGAACGGTCGAGATCGTGGATACCCGCCGTGCTGCGGCTGCTTCTGCGGCCTGATCTATCCACCCATGGATGCGAAACCTAAGGCGGGCCAGTGGCTCGCCTGATGGTCGTCCTAGGGTCGCGCCTAGGGCCTGATGAGCAGCGATTAATGGGAGTTAGCGCGAATGTACCTGATCGACATCGAACACGAACGCGAAGCCCTCAAGGCGTACATCGAGGCTATCCGGGAAGAATACCTCGCCTGCGAGTCCGGGACGGAAGAGAGCTTGGCACTTGCCGAGGAACTGGCAGAGGCGCGGGCACAGCTGCGCGCGCTCCGGGACTAATGGGCACAAGGGAGATCGCTATGACGGGACGTGAGTGGACCGCCTTCGATGCAACGATGGTCGCCGAGGGCAATTTTGAGCTGGCTGGCCTGAGCGCCGAGGAAGTGACCGAGGATGTGGTCGTCTCCGCTTGGCAACACCTGATCGACACCGGCCTTGCGTGGTCGCTGCAAGGCTCATTCGGTCGAACCGCTCACCGGCTGATCGAGGCCGGAATTTGTCACGCCTGATTTTCCCCTCATTAAGAGCATTTCGCCATGACTTCACGCATCTACGTCGCCTGCCTTGCGGCATACAACAACGGCATCCTGCACGGTCGCTGGATAAACGCCAGCCGGGACACCGAGGCCATGCAGCAGGAGGTTCGGGCTGTTCTCGCCAGCAGCCCGGTCCCGGACGCCGAAGAATGGGCCATCCATGACACCGAGGACCTTCCGAACACCATTGGGGAGTTCTCCGGGCTGGAGGCGGTCGCGTCCTTCATGGAACTGGTCGAGGACTATCCGTGGATCGACCTCTATGACCTGATCGACATCGTGCAGGAAGTGGACGGGCCTGATGAGGCGCGGGAGCTGCTGGAGGATAGGCTGATCGGCGTCTACGACAGCTTCCGGGACTACGCGGATGAGTTCGCGGATGAGCAGCTGGCCGCTCTTGGGCAGCAGGACACCCTAGCAGCTCGCTACTTCGACTATGAGGCGTTCGCCCGCGATCTGCGGATGGACCTGAACGTCATCGACCTCAAAAGCGGTCGCGTGGCGATCTTCCACGCCTGAGCCAAGTGCGGTCTACTGAGGGAGGCCAGCATGGAAGCTCTACGCGCCCAGCAGGGCAACAGTAAGAAGACTGGATGGGGGCCGGGAAGGCCCTCCCCCAACCGCTACCGTAAGATGAAGCAACGCTGGCTCCCGAACGGCCAGCGCCTCGTCTACTACCAGTGCCGCGTGACGGGGGCCACGTTCGCACTGAACCTCGGCTGGAAGACTTCGAGGCAGACTATTCACAGGTCGCCCTAAATCCATAACAGGATTGGACGGCGGTCGTGGATAGCAACGCAAGAACAGTTGCGAATCCATGCGTGGATAGTTATTCGTGGTTCTCGTTCATCTCTGCTTTATGAGGGAGATGGGTGACTGGAGTGAGACGGTTAGACATGGACGCCTACATTTCTGTCCCGTTGATTGGGAGTGCATTCATCGAAGTGCGTAGGGAGTGGGTCGGTTGGGGTTCGATCCGCTACCCAAGAGGAGACCGGGAGATTTTCCTTGGCTACCTCCAGTTGACCTGCTCGCCAGCCGAGCGCGGGGGCGCAAGCAGGAAGTCGTTGCTGGCCGTGGGGGCGGCAGCTTCGATTGGCCTCATCGGTGCGGTCGCACTAACGCATCGGGGGGCACAGAGTGACATCAACCAGCCTCACGCTGAGTTGATTAATCCACAGGTCGAAAACATTCCGAGTCTGGATATGATGGACAAATGGCACTATATGGTGCTCCCTCCGGGAGACTAGAGTGCCTTTAAGACAGGGGACTTTCTTATGACGAAGACTGGCAGCGAGACGTACAATCGAGCGTCGAAGTTTATCCAGCTACTCCGTAAGCATCAGACCGACATGCCGATGCAGATGGCTGACGTGTTGCTCGCGATAGCGCGCCGTCCCGGCTTAACCATGGCGGAGCTGGCCGAGGAAGTGGACTTGGCTCAATCTTCATGCTCTCGAAACGTAGCTGCACTCTCTGAGTATCACCGGCTGGGCAAGCCGGGACTAGGACTGGTCGAAGCGGTGATCGATCCAAGAGAGCCGCGACGGAGGGCGATCTTCCTGACTCAAAAGGGAAAGGTATTCGTCACCCAGCTTATGCGCGCCATAGACCCTGACTTCTCGTTCGACCGAGACACGGACGCCCGTGTGGAAGTGGCACGTATGCACCAAGAGGCTGCGGAGAAGGCCAAGGCCGAGCGAGACGCTCAGAAGCAGTCTAGAAAGCGCACCTAAGCTCTACCCATCCATCCCGGATGTTTACGCCCTGTCCCCTCCGGGGGATGGGGCTTGGGGGATTCCCGATGGTGCCCGGTGAGGGACTTGAACCCCCATGCCTCTCGGCGCTTGATCCTAAGTCAAGTGCGTCTACCAATTTCGCCAACCGGGCAGCACTAGGAGGTAGCTTGCTATGTCCATTAAGCAGCGCGGTCAATCGTTTCAAGCGACAGTCCACTACAAAGGTGCGCGTTATCGTCGTCAGTTCCCGACGAGGCTCGAAGCCGAGCGGTGGCTGGTCGAGACCAAGACGGCTCTGTCTCAGGGCCGCTCGCCTGAGATGGCCCCTTCGGTCGCCTTGACCTCCGATGACTACCGCCCTTCCACCTTCAAGGAACTCGCTGAGTACGTGTTCGAGCACCACTGGCGCGGTACGAGGTCCGAGAAGACCATGAAGATCAACGTCAACCACATGATCGAGTGGATTGGTCCCGAGAAGGACTACCGGAAGATCACGGACCACACCACGGACATGCTGGTCGCGCAGCTGAGGGACACCTACCCCGACAGCACGGTCAACAAGAAGATGTCCACCCTCCGGGTCATCCTCCGGCTCGCCTACAAGCGCGGCTGGACCGACCGGATGGTCAACATCAAGCACTTCAAGGAGAGCGAGGGCCGCATCCGCGTGTTCTCGCCCGAGGAAGAGCGTAAGATGCTGGACTGGTTCATCGGTGCCGGGGACATGGACATGCACGACTACGTGGTCGTGTCCATCGACTGCGGCTTCCGCCAGTCCGAGGTCTTGAAGCTGCTGGCCCATGACGTGGACCACCGGAAGGCTTCGGTCTACGACACCAAGAACCGCAAGCGCCGTGCGGTGCCCCTCACCCCGCGCGCCCGTGACGTACTGGAGCGCCGCAAGCGCCTTCATGACCGGGAGCTTTTCCCCATGACCAAGGACCAGATCAACTGGCACTGGAACAAGATGCGGTCGGCTCTCGGGTACGCGGACGATGAAGAGTTCGTGCCGCACACGATGCGTCACACCTTCTGCTCCCGGCTGGCCGACCTCGACGTGTCCGCTCAGGTCATTCAAGCTCTGGCCGGACACACCCGCATCGAGACCACCATGCGTTACATCCACCTGTCCGAGCGGTCGCTGTTCTCGGCAATCGAGCGGCTGGCGGCGAGCATGGGCGCATCAGAAACTTCTAAGGGCGGTGACGCCACGCCACACCCGGCCACGCCACACGCCACAACCCCGCGCCACATGGCCCTGTGTGGTGCATAGTATTCCGTGGATGGATGGCGCTAACCCATTCGCCTACCTAGCTAATTCGCCCTCAGTATATCACGCGCGTTAGATTTAGGTTCTGGCGCCGAGAGGCGTGGGGGTTCAAGTCCCTCCACCCGCACCATCAGCCCTCAGAGGCGCACCCAATCCCCTTAACTTGACAACCAATAGTGCTGGGCTAGGCTTTGGCGTGGTCAGCCATTTGGCTCCCGAGGTTCGGGGCTCGCGTCTTCAAGGCAAGCTATTCCGCGTGGTTCTCGCCGCGGTCGTCGTGAGTGTGGCGCTTGGAAGCCGTGTCCTGGCGTCGCCGCAGTTTGCGCTTGAGCCCTGGCAGGGTGGGCCGAAGCCTGCGTGGACACTGGATGTCCTGGATGGCGAGAAGCTGACGCTTGAGGGCTACCTCGGCAAGCCCGTCATCGTCCATTTCTTCGCCACATGGTGCGAGCCCTGCGTCGAGGAGCTCGGCTCGCTGGAGCGGCTTACCAACCGCAAGTACAGTGGCCTCGCGATCCTTGCCATCGACGTCGGCGAAATCGACGCGCGCGTGCGCAACTTCCTACGAAAGCATCCTGTCAATTTTCCGGTCCTGCTCGATCGCGATCGCGCGGTGACGAAGACGTGGCAGGTCACCGCGCYGCCGACGAGCTTCGTGCTGGCCTGCGGTCTCACGCCCGTCCTGCACGTGCGAGGCGACATCGCATGGGACAGTGCCGAAGTCGCCACCACCCTTGACCAAGCCATCCAAACGCCCGCCGAGGGGCAGCCAGCATGCAACCAGCAAAGGGAGGAAAGTGAATGACAAGTCGGCGTGAATTCCTGGCCGGAACGGCCGCTTTTTCCGCAGCTGCATTGATGCTGCCAAACGTGGCAAGGGCCGAAGTGAAATTCGACCCCCAGCCCGGTAAGTGGCGCACCTTCAGCATCACAACGCGCATTGAGCTGGCGGATGCGGGCAAGGCCGCCCACGTCTGGGTGCCGCTGCCGTCGCTGACGGAAGATGCGTGGATTGTGCCCGAGGGAGACGAGTGGTCGAGCAATGCGGCCTCCGCCGAAATGATCACCGACCCAAAGTACGGCGCAAAATTGTTGCGCGCGAACTTTGCCGTCGGCAACGAGCCTGGTGTGATCGAAGTGAGGAGCCGGATCAGGACACAGGACCGCGGGGCGCCGTTCGGCGGCACGAGGGCTGCGGCGTCGCTGAGTGATTCTGAGCGGCAGTTGTTCCTCGAGCCGACCGAACTGATGCCGACCGACGGGATAGTCAAGGAGACGGCCGACAAGATCACCGGCGGCGCCGGCGACGAGGTCGCCAGGGCCCGCGCGATCTATGACTGGATCGTCGAGAATTGCCACCGCGACAAGTCGGTACGCGGCTGCGGCACGGGCGACGTTGCGAGCATGCTGGAGTCGGGCAACCTGGGCGGCAAGTGCGCGGACCTCAACGCGCTCTATGTGGCGCTGGCACGGGCATCTGGCCTTCCGGCACGCGACGTCTACGGTCTGCGCGTCGCCCCGTCCCGGTTTGGCTACAAGAGCCTCGGCGCCGGTTCGGAGAACGTCACCAAGGCACAGCACTGCCGGGCGGAAGTGTATCTTACCGGCTATGGCTGGGTCGCTGTCGATCCGGCGGACGTGCGCAAGGTGATGCTGGAAGAACCGCCAGCGGACAATCCGATCGATGCGCCGGTCGTTGTCGCGGCGCGCGAAAAGCTGTTCGGCGCCTGGGAGGGCAACTGGCTTGCCTACAACACCGCCCACGACCTGGTGCTGCCGGGTTCGCAGCACAAGGTGGCGTTTCTAATGTACCCGCAGGCCGAGGTCGGCGGCGAACTTCTCGATTCGCTTGACCCGGATACCTTCAAGTACACGATCACTTCGGCGGAGATCGCTTCCTGATTGGATATTGGGGGGTGGGCGGCACGAGCCTGCCCCTGACAGCCTCAACATCACGATCTGGGCGTTGTTGCGATTACGCCTGTTTTAGGTCGATTGCGTCACTTCAACCTGCCGACGCGGATGCCCATTCTCGTCGGCACCAAAGGTCCCCACAGGCCGCCATTTCGGCCTGACCATTTTCAGCTTATCGTGCCCCTAAAGCATTGCGGACCGGAAGTCGCCGCTTCTTCCGTTGCGTAAGTTCTGGTGTCAGCACCCTTCTCAACAAAGACTACGCAGACACAAATAGGTTCGCAATATGGACCTCATCGCTTCTTCCAAGAATATTGATCTCTCACTTTGGATGTGCAAACCTCAACTTGGAGGAGCTTGGTGGTCCACGATGTGGATCACCGGTTAAGCACGAGGATCGCACAAGCGGCCGTGCAGAGGGGGACTCATCCGGATTGTTTTCCGCGTGGAGGCGCAGGAGGAAATTCGGGGAGTTGCCGTCGGATCTGGGAGGAGCGACCGCAATGGCGGCAACCGACGAGGACGCTTTTTCTGTCGAAAGCCACGCCGAGGTCGAGGGCGCACGCCCCGGCTCGGCGCTAATGAAGCCCGTCGAGGTGGTCGCATCGATACTCCTCGTCATCATCGTCGGCCTGCTGCTCACCGGGGTCGTCGCCCGTTACGTCCTGCACACGCCAATCGTCTGGATCGACGAGGCAGCGTCGATCTCCTTCCTGTGGCTGGCGATGCTGGGTTCGGCGATTGCGGTCGACCGCAACGAGCACCTGCGCCTCACCGTCTTCGCGGCACTCTTTCCTGAACGGTTGCGCAGCTTCATCGACACGCTCGCGATGGTCGTCGTCATCGTCGTGCTCGCGGCACTCATCATGCCCGCCATCGAATATGTGCGGGAAGAATCCTTCATCACCTCGCCGGCGCTGAAGATCTCGGTCAGCTACCGCGTCTCGGCGCTTGTGGTCGGCATCGTGCTGATGATGCTGGTGGCGCTTCGCCACCTGTTCGCAAGCTCGAGCATCGCCGACATCGTCAAGGCGGCTGCGCTGGTGGCGTTGCTCGGCGCCATCGGCTGGTGGCTGTCGCCGTTCTTCATGAGCCTCGGCAACGTCAACATCCTGATTTTCCTGGTGGGACTGGCCGCGCTTTGCCTGGTCCTCGGCGTACCTATCGCCTTCTGCTTCGGCATGGGAACGATCGCATTCCTGACGCTGACGACCCATGTGCCGATGATGGTGATGATCGGGCGCATGGACGAAGGCATGTCGAGCCTGATCCTGCTGTCGGTTCCGATCTTCGTACTGCTCGGCTGCATCCTCGACGCCACTGGCATGGGCAAGGCAATCGTCGAGTTCATGGCCTCGCTGTTGGGGCACGTGCGCGCCGGCATGTCCTACGTCCTGCTTGGTTCGCTGTTCCTCGTCTCGGGCATTTCGGGATCGAAAGTCTCCGACATGGCAACGGTCGCCCCTGCCCTGTTCCCGGAAATGAAGCGACGTGGCCACAAGCCTAAGGAGATGATCGCACTGCTGGCCACCGGCGCTGCGATGGCCGACACGGTACCGCCGTCGATCGTGCTGATCGTGTTAGGCTCGGTCGCGGGCGTTTCGATCGCAGCCCTCTTCACCAGCGGTTTCGTCATTGCGATCGTGCTGCTGCTGGCGCTGGCCGTGCTCGCCCGCTGGAAAGCGCGCCACGAGAGCATGGAAGGCGTGAAGCGCGCGTCGTTGCGTGTCATCTGGACGGCGCTGCTGATTGCAGCCCCTGCCCTGCTGCTACCGTTCCTGATCCGCGGCGCTGTCGGCGGCGGCATCGCGACGGCGACGGAGGTGTCGACCATCGCCGTGCTCTACGCCTTCGTCATCGGCATCGTGCTCTATGGCGGCATCCGGCCGGCAAAGATCTACGCCATGCTCGTCGAGACGGCGGCATTGTCCGGTGCGATCCTGCTGATCCTCGGGACGGCCTCGGCGATGGCCTGGGCGCTGACTCAGACCGGCTTTGCCCACCAGCTCGCCGGCTACATGCGCGAGCTGCCGGGCGGCTGGTTCGCCTTCATGCTGGTCACCATCGCGGTGTTCGTCGTGCTCGGCTGCGTGCTCGAGGGCCTGCCGGCGATCGTGCTGATGGCGCCGCTGATGTTCCCGATCGCCAAGCAGCTCGGCATCCACGACGTGCACTACTCGATGGTGGTGGTGACCGCGATGAATGTCGGCCTGATGGCGCCCCCGATCGGCATCGGCTTCTACATCGCCTGCAAGATCGGCCAGGTCTCGCCCGACGAGGCGATGGGCGCGATCTGGCCCTATCTCGGCGCGCTGATCGTCGGGCTGCTCGTCATCGCCGCCGTGCCGGCGCTGTCGATCGCATACCTGTGAAACCAGAAATCATAATGAGGAGGAGGAAACCTGCATGAAGATCAATCGCAGAACCCTAGTGCTGGGCGCGTCCGCCCTGCCGCTGGTATCGACCATCCGCTACGCCGGCGCTCAGACTGCCGAGTTCAACTACAAATACGCCAACAACCTGCCGATCTCGCACCCGATGAACGTGCGCGCGCAGGAAGCGGTCGACAAGATCCGTGAAGAGACCGGGGGGCGCGTCGCCATCCAGATCTTCCCGTCGAACCAGCTTGGCGCCGACACCGACATGCTGAGCCAGGTGCGCTCCGGCGGTGTCGAGTTCTTCACCCTGTCGCCGCTGATCCTGTCGACGCTTGTGTCGAACGCCTCGATCAGCGGCATTGGCTTTGCCTTCCCAAGCTACGACCAGGTGTGGCCGGCAATGGACGGCGAGCTCGGCGCCTATGTACGCGGGGAAATCGAGAAGTCGAACCTCGTCGTCATGGAGAAGATCTGGGACAATGGCTTCCGTCAGATCACCTCGTCGGTGGGCCCGATCAACAATGCGGATGACCTCAAGGGCTTCAAGATCCGCGTCCCGGTGAGCCCGCTGTGGACCTCGATGTTCACCGCCTTCGAATCCGCCCCGGCCTCGATCAACTTCGCAGAGGTCTATTCGGCACTGCAGACCGGCATCGTCGACGGCCAGGAAAACCCGCTCGCGATCATCTCCACCGCCAAGCTCTACGAGGTGCAGAAGTACCTCTCCGTCACCAACCACATGTGGGACGGCTTCTGGTTCCTTGCCAACAAGCGCGCCTGGGAGCGCCTGCCGGAGGACTTGCGCGAGATCGTGGCGAAGAACATCAACGAAGCGGCGGTCAAGGAGCGCGAGGACGTGGCTGCGCTCAATGCCTCGCTGCTCGGTGAGCTCGAGAAGCAGGGCATGGTCATCAACCAGCCTGACACCGCGACCTTCCGCCAGAAGCTGACGGATGCCGGCTTCTACGGCGAGTGGAAGAACACCTACGGCGAAGAAGCCTGGGCGATCCTCGAAAAGGCCGTCGGCACCAAACTCGGTTAGTTCGGGCAGCGAAAGCATCGCGGGCGGACCTCTGGCCCGCCCGTCTTTTGCGTCGGCATTGAGTAGGTGCGGGAAAGATGCGGAACGTAAAGGGACGTCTCGAAGGAAAATCAGCCATCGTGTTTGGCGCCGGCTCATCCGGCCCCGGCTGGGGAAACGGCAAGGCGGCGGCAGTGGCATTTGCACGCGAAGGCGCACGTGTCGCCTGCGTCGACCTCGTCGCCGAGGCTGCGGAGGAAACGGCGTCGATCATCCGCGACGAAGGCTATGAAGCGATCTCGGTCCAGGCAGACGTTACCGACCTTGCCTCGGTAGAAGCCGCGGCAGCAAAGGTGGCGAACGCCTTCGGCGGCATCTCGATCCTGCACAACAATGTCGGCGTCACCCACATGGGCGGGCCGGTGGAGCTCGACGAGCAGGAATTCCAGGCCGCGCTCGACCTGAATATCGGCCCGGTCTACCGCACCTCGAAGGCGGTGCTGCCCTACATGCTCAAGGCCGGCGGCGGCGTGATCATCAACATCTCCTCGCTCGCGGCGATCCGCTACATCGGCTACCCCTACTTCGCCTACTACGCGACCAAGGCGGCGGTGAACCAGGCGACCGTTGCCCTCGCCATGCAGTATGCGCGGCAGGGAATCCGAGCCAACTGCATCATGCCGGGCCTCATCGACACGCCGCTGATCTACAACCAGATTTCCGGACAGTACGGCTCGGTCGAGGAAATGGTCGCTGCGCGCGACGCGATGGTGCCGCTCGGTAAGATGGGCACCGCGTGGGACGTCGCTGCCGCAGCCGTATTCCTCGCCTCGGACGAGGCCAAGTTCATTACCGGCGTGTGCCTGCCCGTTGACGGGGGCCAGAGCTGCGCCGCAGCCGGGCCTGCCTGAAATGAACCTCGCCGGCGAACGCGATGTAACCGGCTCCCAGAGCGTCGACCGGGCGCTCACGCTTCTGTCGATGGTGGGCCGGCATGCTGACCGCGGTGTTTCGCTCTCCCGGATCGTCGAGCAAAGCGGCCTCAACAAGCCAACCTGTCGGCGCCTGCTTCTGGCGCTGATGCGCGCGGGGCTCGTCGAACAGGACGAAGAGAGCCGCCGATACTACCTTGGCCAGGAATCTTATGTCCTCGGAAGCCTTGCCTCGCGCCGCTTCGGGCTGTTGCAGCTGTCGATGGAAAGCCTGCTCCGCCTGTCGCGGAGCACGGAGGACTCAAGCTTCCTGTCGGTGCGGCGCGACACCTTCGCCGTGTGTCTCCACCGCGAGGAAGGCACCTACCCTGTCCGCACGCACGCGCTTCAGGCTGGTTTCGAGCATCCGCTCGGGGTCGGCGCCGGCTCGCTCGCCATGCTCGCGGCACTTCCTGACGACGAGGTCGAGGCGACGCTCGCGGCGAACGCGCTCGTACTCGCCGAGCAATTTCCGATGCTGCCGGCGGACCGCATCCGCGCCGACGTCGCGGACACACGCGCCAAAGGCTACGCGCTCAACCCCGGCCGCATCTTCGCCAATTCCTGGGGGATCGGCGTCGCGCTGAAGACGCCGGAGGGCCACCTCGCCGGTGCGCTCAGCATCGCCGCGATCGACAGCCGCATGCAGGAGAAGCGCCAGCAGGAACTGGCCGGATACCTTTTGCAGGAGGCGCGACTGGTCGAAGCGCGCATCGCCCAGATGTTCGCTACCCGCCAGGACAGCCGCAACACCGCCTCACCCCGAATGCCTGATAGGAGAGCAAACAGATGACACCAAGCACCACCAGGGTGATGAACCTGTCGCACTTCCTGACCCAGGCTGCGCAGCGCGATCCGGATGGCATCGGCTTCGTGTGGGGTGATGACACCTGGACCTGGGGTGAGATGGAAGCGCGCGTCAACGCGATGGCGAGCGCGTTGCGCGCTGAGTTCGGCGTGAAGAAGGGCGAACGCGTGCTGGTGCAGTCGTCGAACTGCCTGCAGATGTTCGAGTCGATGTTTGCCTGCTTCCGTGTCGGTGCCGTGTGGGTGCCGACGAACTTTCGCCAGACGCCGGACGAAGTGGCCTATCTTGCGCAGGCGAGCGGCGCGGTCGGCATGATCTGCCATGCCTCCTTCCCGGCCCACGCCTCGACCTGCCGGCAGNCCAGCCATGCGCTTCGTCATCGCCATCGGCAATGCAGACTTCGGCGAGGACTATGACGCAATCGTCGCGCGCCACCGAGGCGAAATTGTCCGCGACGAGCCCGTCGAACGCGACGATCCGTGCTGGTTCTTCTTCACCTCCGGCACGACCGGCAAGCCGAAGGCCGCAGTCCTAACCCACGGCCAGATGGCCTTCGTGGTGACAAACCATCTCTGCGACCTGATGCCGGGCACCGGCCCCGGCGACGCCTCGATCGTCGTTGCGCCGCTTTCGCATGGCGCGGGCGTCCACCAGCTGGTGCAGGTCGCGCACGGGGTTAAGACAATCCTGCCTCGCAGCGACCGCTTCGATCCAAACCTGATCTGGTCTTTGGTCGAGAAATGGCGGGTAACGAACCTCTTTACCGTGCCAACCATCGTCAAGATGCTGGTCGAGGACCCGGCGGTCGACCGTTACGACCACTCCTCGCTGCGCTACGTGATCTATGCGGGTGCGCCGATGTATCGCGAGGACCAGAAGCGGGCGCTCGAGAAGCTGGGCCCGGTGCTGGTGCAGTACTTCGGTCTCGGCGAGGTCACAGGCAACATCACCGTGCTGCCGCCCGCCCTTCACACGCTGGAAGACGGACCACATGCCCGCATCGGCACCTGCGGCTTCGCACGCACCGGCATGCAGGTCGAGATCCAGAACGGCGCCGGCGAACCGGTGCCGCGCGGCGAGACGGGCGAAATCTGCGTGATCGGACCTGCCGTGTTCGCGGGCTACTACAACAATCCGGAAGCCAACGCGAAGGCGTTCCGCAACGGCTGGTTCCGCACCGGAGACCTCGGCCACATGGACGAACAGGGGTTTGTCTACATCACTGGCCGCGCTTCGGACATGTACATCTCCGGCGGCTCCAACATCTATCCGCGCGAGATCGAGGAAAAGATCCTGCAGCATCCCGCCATCAGCGAGGTGGCGGTGCTGGGCGTGCCCGATCCCGTATGGGGCGAAGTCGGCATTGCGGTGTGTGTCCCGCGCGAGGGTCATTCTCCGGCAGAGGCCGAACTGCGCGGCTGGCTGGAGGACAAGATCGCCCGCTACAAGATGCCCAAGCGTTTCGTCTTCTGGAATGAGATGCCGAAGTCAGCCTATGGCAAGATTGCCAAGAAGCTGATCCGTGAAGAGCTCGAGCGGCGCGGCGAGCTGGAGTCCGCGGCATGAGCGGCGCGGTCATCATCACCGGCGGTGCCTGCGGCATCGGCTTCGAGACCGCCCGCATCCTTAATGAGCGTGGCTGGAGCCCTCACCTCATAGACCTTCGGCGCGAGGCGCTGGTCGAGGCCTGCAGCAAGCTTGGCTTGCCTGTCGACGCCACCTTCGCCCTCAACGTGACCGACGAGGCCGCTGTGGAAGAGGCCGTCGTCGCAATCGCCGCGCGGGGTCGGATCGCCGGGGTCGTGAACTGTGCAGGCATCGGCGCCGACAAGCCGCTGACGGAGACCAGCGTCGATGAATTCCGGCGCATCATCGAGGTGAACCTGACAGGCACCTTCATCGTCTCGCGCGCAGCAGCAAGGCACTGGCTGGCAAAGGGCGAGCAGGGAGCGATCGTCAACATCAGCTCGATCTCGGGAATGATTGGAAACAAGGGCCGCAGCGCCTATGGCGCGTCGAAGGGCGCGGTGAACACCATGACGATGGTGCTCGCCAACGAACTCGGGCCTGCCGGCATCCGGGTCAATGCGGTCGCGCCTGGCCCGATCGACACGGCACTCGCACGCGCCATCCACACCGACGACGTTCGCCAGCAATGGCATGCGCGCGTGCCGCTGCGCCGCTATGGCGAACCGCATGAAATCGCGCGCGTCGTCGCCTTCCTGCTGTCGGACGAGGCGAGCTACGTCAACGGCCACATCCTCGCCGCCGACGGCGGTTTTGTCACCGCGGGGCTCGCGAACTAATGCGCTACCTCAAGCATCCCGGCCCTGTCGCGGCAGAGCGTGAGCAATCTGCTCGCTGCCGAGCGACGCAGCTATCGTTGCGGCTCGCGAAGGGGCAGAGCGTCAACGCGGCCATCACCGGCACACTCGCCAACGCTGGCTTTTCCGCCGGCCACGTGCATCTCGAAAACGTGGCGATCTGGCCGATGCGCTACGTCATTCCGGCGGCCTCGCCTGACGACAGCCACGTTGCCTGGTACAGCGAGACATATGCGCCCGACGGCGTCGTCATCATCGAGCGCGCCGGCGTCATTGCCGGCATTCGCGACGGTGCGCCGTTCATCCACTGTCATGGCATCTGGATCGATGAGGCGGGCAACCGCCGCGCCGGGCACTTGCTGCCACACGAGGCGTTCATCGCTGAGGATGCGACGGTGCGGGCCTGGGGCATCAAAGGCGCGAACTACATTGCACGTGACGATGCGGAGACCAATTTCAAGCTGTTCGCAGCCGAGGCAACCGGCCATGAGGTCGCCGCCCCCAACGCGCTTGCAGTGACCATTCGCCCGAATGGCGACATCTCACTTGCGATCGAGGCGTTGTGTAGCCGCCACGGCATCACGCAGGCCCAAATCCTTGGTGTCGGTAGCCTCAACGAGATCGATTTCGACGACGGCCGGCGCGTCGCCTCCTATGCGACTGAAGTCTTCATCGACGACGGCCGCATCTTCACGACGGATGGCAGATTGCAGAGCCAGCTCGATGTTTCGCTCGTTGATCTGCGCGGGGCGATTCACAGCGGCCGCCTTATGAACGGCCAGAATCCTGTCTGCGTTACTTTCGAGTTGCTGATCGTCACCGACGACTGAGGGTAAGCGGTCAGCAGGATTTTGGAAATGGGCCACCCGTCCGGCGGCCCTTGTCGGAAACCCTCAATACACCGGCTCTTCATAGAGCATCGTCTCGCCGTCGTGCAGCGACTTGATCTGCGCGGTGCTGTTCGAGGAAATGGCGACCTTCATGCGGAAGGAGCGGGTGCGCAGGTCGCGCTCAATCTGGCGGCCCTCGCCCTCCGGCACATAAAAGCGCTCGATGCCGTAGGTCACGCGCACGGCGTCGCTTTCCCAGCGCGCGAAGTATGCCGTGCCACGGATGTCGACTTCCGCGTCAGACAGCGCCGCTGCGGCGGGCGCATCGACCGAGGCCGCGACCGGCTGCCAGATGCCGTCCCCGCCTTCCTTCAGGCGAATGAAGACGGTGCGTTCTACGCTGTCATTCTCGGGCAGCGCCGGAGTATTCGTGAACAGCGATACCGGCACCCGGCTGATGTTGTAGCCGAGGATGACATAGTCGCCGCGCAGAAGATCGCGTGGGTCGACCGGCTCGACGGAGAGCACGATCTCGCGGCCTTCGCGCAGGATCTGAGCGCGGCCGAGGATGGTCCAGCTCAGGAACGCGATCTGGACTAGTGCGACGAGGATCGCGACGGGGATCAGCCAGCGCCGGTTCATCGTTTCGCTCCTTCAGCTGTGCCAAAACGCCGTTCGAGGCGGCCGATGAGCCAGGCCAGTGCCGAAAGAACGATGCCGCCGAGGATGAAGAAGCCGGCGGTGCCGAGCATCGAACCCAGCATGACGACGTAAAGCATGCCGAGCTGGACGATGAAGGCGGCGTAGGCGAGCCAGCGCAGCAGCCGGCTTTCGCGTCCCGACAGCAGCAATGCGGCAATGATGCCGGCGAAGATGACGATCGAGGCAAGGACAAAGCCGTCGGTGTCGACATGAAGAAGCTGCACCATGCCGCCGGCAACGAGAAACGCGAAGAGACCGTGCACAGCCGCGGTGCTGCCGAGACCGGTAAATTTTCGTGCAGCTTCGGGCTGCAGAAGATCGAAACCGAACAAGGCGATGCCGAAGGCACCGAGGAACAGCGGCGCGACGAGGCTTTCCTGGTCGAGGAAGTTGAGCGCGGCGACCAGCGACAGCGACAGCACCAGCAAGTGGTGCGCGTGGCGGCTGCCGGTCCAGAACGACAGCAGGTAGAGCACCGCAGCACCCGCAAGGTAGCCGAGGCTCGACCGCATCACCTCGTCGCCGCCCTCGCCCAGCTCCATGACGAGCCAGACGATGGCAAGCAGCGCCGCGCCTGCCGTCAGATAGCGCGAGCATAGCGCACCCGCCGCAAGCGCGGTGCCCGCGCCCCAGACTAAAACTGCCTGCCGCTCGTCGCCAGAGAGGTGATACATCTGGCCGATTAGTGCGATCGAGGCCCCGAAGGCGGTGGCAGCAAGCACCCAGACGGATTCGGCCAGTGTGTCGCGGCCCTTCAGCTTCAGCCACGCGCCGCCGACATAACCAAAGACCATCAGAGCAAACAGCAGGCCGACGCGCACGAGGCGCGGGATCATCTCCCAGTTGGCCGCGACGATCAGCAGGATCGCGGCGGCAAACAGCGCAGCCGCCATGGTCGCGAGCACGACGCCGAAAGAAACGCCCCGATGGCGCTGTGACACGTCAAACGAAAGTTTCTCTGCCGTGGCCGCATCAATGAGGCCGGCCTTCGCCCAGCGTTCAATGTCGCCTTTGACCCTGGTGGCGTAGCTCGCCATCACCCTCTCCGCTTGCGACCGATGCTGGACTGCAACATCCGCCAGCCTCAGCCTGATTTCCGCCACGATTACGGCAACATAACCGCGTCGCCCATCTTTCGCCGCAAGCGTTGACGCCCCTCAATGTTGCAATGCACAAAACGCATTGGAGCCATGCGCCAACGTCACTTCAAAAAGATGAAGCTCGGGACTATCTACCAGCCATCGCAAGAACAACGAAACACAAAAACTTCTCTAGGTGACGAAATGAACTTGATCCGCAACTTCCGCAACTGGCGCCGCTACCGTGAAACCGTCAACGAGCTGAGCCGCCTATCCAACCGCGAACTTCACGACCTCGGCATTGCCCGCGGCGACATTCCGTTCATCGCCCGCAAGTCGATCTAACGCATTCAGTTCTTGCCAGGTTCTCCTCCTCCCAGCCTGGCAGATATGGCCCTCCTCTTCCTCCTCCCAGTGAAGGGCCACTAAAACGACACCCGCCGGTCCTCCTCCCCCGGCGGGTGTTGTTGTTTCCGGGCTTTCCTTGCTTTCAGGCACACTCCGGATTATCTCCTCCCCCATGACAATAGCTCCCGTTCACGTCATCGGCGGCGGTCTCGCCGGTTCCGAAGCCACCTGGCAGCTCGCTCAGGCGGGCGTCCCCGTCATCCTGCACGAAATGCGCCCAGTGCGGCGCACGGAGGCGCACCAGACCGAAGGCCTTGCCGAGCTGGTCTGCTCCAACTCCTTCCGTTCGGACGATGCCGAGACCAATGCCGTCGGCGTTCTCCATGCCGAAATGCGCATGGCGAACTCGCTAATCATGGCCTCGGGCGATGCCAGCCAGGTTCCAGCTGGCGGCGCGCTGGCTGTCGACCGGGTCGCCTTCTCCGACCGCGTGTCGCAGACGCTTGCCTCGCACCCGCTCGTCACCATCGTTCGTGAGGAGGTCACCGGCCTGCCGCCGAAGGACTGGGATCTCGTCATCATCTCCACCGGCCCGCTCACAGCACCGTCGCTGGCCGAGGCCATCGCGGCCGAGACGGGCGCTGACTCGCTCGCCTTCTTCGACGCTATCGCGCCGATCGTGCATTTCGACTCGATCGACATGAACGTCGCCTGGTTCCAGTCGCGCTACGACAAGGTCGGCCCCGGCGGCACCGGCAAGGACTACATCAACTGCCCGATGACGAAGGAGCAGTACGAGGCCTTCGTCGGCGCGCTGCTCGCGGGCGCCAAGACCGAATTCAAGGAATGGGAAGGCACGCCCTATTTTGATGGCTGCCTGCCAATCGAGGTGATGGCGGAGCGCGGACCTGAAACGCTGCGCCACGGGCCGATGAAGCCGATGGGCCTCACCAACGCCCACAACCCGACAGTGAAGCCCTATGCGGTGGTTCAGCTGCGCCAGGACAATGCGCTGGGCACGCTCTACAACATGGTCGGCTTCCAGACGAAGCTGAAGCATGGCGAGCAGGTGCGCATCTTCCGCACCATTCCGGGACTGGAGAATGCGGACTTCGCCCGCCTCGGCGGCCTGCACCGCAACACCTACATCAACTCGCCGATCCTGCTCGACCGGACGCTGCAGCTGAAGTCCCGCCCCGGTCTGCGCTTTGCCGGCCAGATCACCGGCTGCGAGGGTTATGTCGAGTCGGCCGCGATCGGCCTCCTGGCCGGCCGCTTTGCCGCCGCGCAGCGTCTTGGCAAGGACATCAAGCCGCCGCCGCCCACGACCGCATTCGGCGCGCTGCTTGGCCACATCACCGGCGGGCACATCGTCTCGGACGACGAGCCGGGCAAGCGTTCGTTCCAGCCGATGAACGTCAATTTCGGCCTGTTCCCGCCGCTCGAGCCCGGAACTCAGCTTCGCCCGGAAGGCTTCGAAGGCCGCTTCCGCGGCAAGGATAAGGCACTGGCGAAGAAAAAGGCCCTCGCGGCGCGTGCGCTGGCCGACTGCCGCCGCTGGCTCGACAGCAACAACGCGCTGGCGGCTGCCGAGTAATCGCTACCAGCGCCGCGCGGCGCTGGTCAGCAACCTGAAATGCTTTCGCACTGCCCCCACTTCGGCGACCTTCTCGAGAGGGTCGAAGCTGGACGCTGCGATCTTGTCGAGGTAGAGCGGCGCAAGCGTTGCGGGCAGGAAGGCTGCCCGCAGCGATGACGGCAGACCCTTAGCCTCATTCCGGAACTTATCGAAATGATCGCGCGCCAGCGCGGCCATGGCGGCGACCGCGTTCTTCGCGGCCTCGCGGTTCTGTGCGGCAACGAATTCGTCGCGGCTGGTGCCAACGGCCGTCAGGATTTCGGTAGGGACGTAACACTGCCCGCGGGAGCGGTGCAGTGGAGTCAGCCGCAGGAGGCCAGTGATGGCCTGGGCGCAGCCGGCATGACCAGCCGCTGAGGCGTAAACCGGAGCTGCATCCGCATCAAGGATCAGCGCGGCCAGCTGGATGATCGCCGAAGCCGTCTCACCACAATAGCCCTCGAGATCCGAGCGCGACGGCATCGGATCGTCGTAGAGGTCGAAGATGCGGGCCTCGAGATAGTTGTCGAAAGCGGCCAGCGGCAGGCGGTATTCTTTGATCACATGCAGCAGCGCAGCCGCAACCGGATGGCCGGCTGTTTCGGAATTGCCGGCAGAAAGCGTATCGCGCCACCATTGAATGCGGATTTCGCCGGGCATCGGCTCGTGGATGCGGTCGCGGATCGCCGCG
Organism: Aminobacter sp. J44; assembly: GCF_007829415.1. Taxonomy (NCBI): domain Bacteria; kingdom Pseudomonadati; phylum Pseudomonadota; class Alphaproteobacteria; order Hyphomicrobiales; family Phyllobacteriaceae; genus Aminobacter; species Aminobacter sp. J44. The sequence goes on from NZ_VLJG01000019.1 coordinate 22,919, forward strand.
ATCTCGGCGTTGAACAGGTAGAGGGTCGCCAGCGCCTCGCGCTTGTCAGCCGGCGCGTAGAGGACCGAAAGGTACCGGTCGGGATCGCTCTTGCGCAGCTCGGGGAGCAGCGAGGTCGCAGCTTCCGTCATCTTACTCCACCGCGACCAGCGCAGCGGCAACGGCACGATCTTCCGCCAGAAGGACGTTGTAGGTCCGCACGGCCGAGCCAGTCGACATCGGCTCGACAGCGACCTTGAGCTCGCGCAGCCTTTCACGCAGCGGGCGTGGCAGCGGCAACAGTTCGACGCCGGTGCCGACCAACAGAATATCGATCTCGGCTGCCTCGGCGATCACCTTTTCGAGGTCGGCATCGGTGAGCCCCTGCCCGGACGTCGCCGTCCAGCCGTGGATGCCGGACGGCAGGCACAGGATCGAGCCGCGATGCGACATGTCGGCGAAGCGGAAGCCGCCGTTGCCGTATGCATCGATAGGCGCGCGGCCCGGATAATGGGCCGCGCGGATATGGAGGCCGCTGGACATCAGCCCGCCGAAGCCTGCTTGGCCTCGGCCTTCAGGTCCCGAGCTTCACCGATGCGGATTTCCTCTTCCGAGAGCGCCTGGCCCTTCGTCGAGCGCAGGTTGAAGAAGATCAGCGCCGGCGCAGAGATGAAGATCGACGACAGCGTACCAATCACGATACCGAAGATCATCGACGCCACGAAGGAGCGGATGACTTCGCCGCCGAACAGATAGAGAGCGACCAGCGCGAGCAGCGTCGTCACCGAGGTCATCACCGTACGTGCCAGCATCTCGTTGTCCGAAAGATCAAGGAGCTGGCCGAGCGGCATCTTCTTGAAGCGGCGCAGATTCTCGCGGACGCGGTCGTAGATGACCACGGTGTCGTTGAGCGAGTAGCCGACGATCGTCAGCATCGCGGCGACGGTGGTGAGGTCCACCTGGATCTGCGTGACGACAAGGAAGCCAAGCGTGAGACAGATATCGTTGATGGTAGACATGATCGCGCCGATGGCGAACTGCCATTCAAAGCGTATCCAGACATAAACCATGATTGCGGCCAGCGCGACCAGTACGCCGACGATGGCAGACCACATCAGCTCGCTGGAAACCGTGGGACCAACCACTTCCGTACGGCGGATGTCATAGTCGGTCGACAGGACCTGCTGCGCATCCTGCACGATGGCATTGCCGGTTGCCTCGTCCTCCGCTGCGCCCAGACGGATCAGTGCGTCGGTCGGATCGCCAAAGCCCTGGACCTGCACTTCGTGCACGCCGGCGTCGGCAAGCCGCTGGCGGATGTCGCCGAGGTCTGCCTCGCCCGTCTTGGCGCGGACCTCGATCAGCGTACCGCCGGTGAAGTCGATGCCGAAGTTCGGCTTGACCGTGAACAGGAGGACGACCGAGGCAATGCTGAGGAACACCGACAGGACGAAAACCTGCAGTCGCACCTTCATGAAGGGGATGCGGGTGACCGGCGGCACGAGATGGATGTAGCCCTTCGGCACTTCCGTGGGCTTCGTGCGGCGCAGCCACATCGCGACGACCCAGCGCGTGAAAGTGTACGCCGTAAACAGCGTCGTCAGGATACCGATGGCGAGCGTGACGGCGAAGCCCTTGACCGGACCGGTGCCCACGAAGAACAGCACGGCCGCCGCAATGAGCGTGGTCAGGTTCGAGTCGACGATCGTCGCGAGCGCGCGTTCGAAACCCGAGTCGAACGCCTTGATCACGCTGCGCCCATTGCGCCGTTCCTCGCGAATGCGCTCGTAAATCAGCACGTTCGAGTCCACCGCCATGCCGACGGTAAGCACGATACCGGCGATGCCAGGCAGCGTAAGCGTGGCACCAAGTGCAGTCAGGATCGCGATGATGAGGACGACGTTGACGATCAGCGCGACGTTCGCAATCAGGCCGAGGAAGCCGTAGGCTGCGAACATGAAGACGATGACGAGGATCGAGCCAATTATCGAGGCCATGACGCCGGCATCGATCGAGTCCTGACCAAGGCCCGGACCAACGGTGCGCTCTTCGACAACAGTCAGCGTGGCCGGCAGCGCGCCTGCACGCAGCAGCACTGCAAGGTCGTTGGCGCTCTGGACGGTGAAATTGCCGGAGATCTGGCCCGAACCGCCGAGGATCGGCTCGCGGATCTGCGGCGCCGAAATCACCTTGTCGTCGAGGACGATCGCAAACAGGCGGCCAACATTCTGCTGGGTGGCCTGCGCAAAACGCGTCGCGCCCTGATTGTCGAAGCGGAAGGAAACGACCGGCTCGTTCGTCCGCTGGTCGAAGGTCGCCTGCGCGTCGACGAGGTTTTCGCCGGAGACGATGACGCGGTTCTCGATGATGTACGGGACCGCAGGCTCGTCATTCGACATCATCACCGTCGTGCCAGCCGGTGCGCGCCCATTGAGCGCCTCCTGTGCTGGCATCGACTGGTCCACCATCTGGAAGGTCAGCTTCGCCGTCTGGCCAAGTATGTCCTTCAGGCGCTGCGGGTCCTCAAGGCCAGGGACCTGTACGAGAATGCGGTCCGTGCCCTGGCGCTGAATGATCGGCTCGGTTGTGCCGAGCTCGTTGACACGGCGGTTGACGACCTCGACCGACTGGTCGACGGCGCTGCCGACGCGGTAGGTGATGCCGTCATCGGTGAGCGTGAGGCGAAGCAGCCCCTGCTCCGGCTCGGACATCTCGACTTCCGTGACGGTTCCGCCGCCCAGGAAACCAGCGGAAACCGGTGCCGTCAGGTCAGCGAGAGCCGTCCTGGCGGCGTCAAGCTGGCTCGCGTCGCGAATGCGGACCTGGACGCTGCGGCCAGTGCCGGACAGGCCGGTATAGCCGACGCGTGCGTCGCGCAGCTTGGTGCGGACGTCGTCACGCAGCGTCTCGAGACGGTCACCGATCAGATCTTCACGATCAACCTGCAGCAGGATGTGCGATCCGCCCTGCAAGTCCAGGCCGAGGGTCATCTGGCTCGTGGGTAGCCAGCTCGGCATCGACCGGAGAACCGACTGCGGCAGCGCGTTCGGCAGGGCGACGAGCACACCTAGCAATACGATCAGCCAGATCGAGATGGACTTCCAGCGCGAGAAATAGAGCATGTTTGATCGTCCGGACGGAACCGAGGGTGAACCGCTTCAGCCTTGAATAAGGTTATTTCTTGGCGTTCTGGTTGGCGACAGGCTCGCCCTTCACCCGCACATCGGCAATAGTCGCGCGCAGTGCCTTGACGGTAAAGCCGTTGCCGAGATCGATCTCGAGCTCGTCGTCATTGGCCTTCGACACCTTGCCGATCAGACCGCCGCCGGTGATGACGGTGTCGCCACGACGGATTGCAGCAAGCATTTCCGTACGCTTCTTCATCTGCGCGCGCTGGGGGCGGATGATGAGGAAGTACATCACCACGAAGATGAGAATGAAAGGCAGGATGCTGACGAAAACATCTGTGCCGCCTGCGGCAGTCTGGGCGTATGCCGGGGTGACGAACATGGGAAACTCCTGAGACTAAATGATTGAGGTCGGCAGAACCGCCCCTGAAAGGTCGCCGGAATATAATGTGTCAGGGATTCAATGCAACTGCGCTGCCCGGCAACCCACGGCTTTCAAGGTCCTGCACCCCGTGATACACCCCCTGCCTGCACGTAACCAAGCAGGGACTTCATTTAGCATGACCACCGGCCTGCCAGAAACGCTGGAAGAAAAGATCGACAAGCTGATCGCCACGATTGCCCGCCTCGCCCCGCGCGAACCGCAGGCAAGCGACCTGACCGCCGCCGACTGCTTCGTGTGGTCAGCCGAGCTTGGAGCGCTGGAACCGGTCAAACGCGTGAACCGAGTCGACATCACGCTCATCAAGAGCGTCGACCGCGTGCGCGACATACTCGTCGAGAACACCCGCCGCTTCGCGCGCGGTCTGCCCGCCAACAACGTGCTGTTGTGGGGTGCGCGCGGCATGGGCAAGTCGTCGCTGGTCAAGGCGGCGCATGCAGCGGTCTATGCGGAGATTGCCGGCAGCGAGCCGACCCTCAAGCTGATCGAGATCCACCGCGAAGACATTTCCTCACTGCCGAAGCTGCTCGGCATCCTCAAGGGCGCGCCGTACCGCTTCATCCTGTTCTGCGACGACCTGTCGTTCGACCATGACGACGCGTCCTACAAGTCGCTGAAGGCCGCGCTCGACGGCGGTGTTGAGGGCCGGCCGGAGAATGTCGTGTTCTATGCGACGTCGAACCGTCGCCACCTGCTGCCGCGCGACATGATCGAGAACGAACGCTCGACCGCGATCAATCCCGCTGAGGCCGTCGAGGAGAAGGTATCGCTGTCGGACCGCTTTGGCCTGTGGCTCGGCTTCCACAAGTGCTCGCAGGACGATTACCTCGAGATGATCGAAGGTTATACCCGCTACTTCGGGCTGAAGGTCGACCCGGAAGAGCTGCGCCGCGACGCGCTCGAATGGGCAACGACCCGCGGCAGCCGTTCGGGCCGTGTCGCCTGGCAGTTTATTCAGGACCTTGCCGGCCGCCTCGGCCAGCGCCTCGAGGGCTGATCCCCTTTTCTTTCGCCGAACGCAAAAGGCCCGCCGTGAGGCGGGCCTATGGCTTGGCTGTCCGGACTGGAGACTAAAACGGACAGCCCGTGCTCTTTGAAGCCAGGAACTATTCGAGGTATTTTGTCGGGTCGACCGGTGTCGAGTCCTTGCGGACCTCGAAGTGAAGTTTCGGCATATCGGCCGAACCGCTCATGCCGGCGAGCGCGATCTCCTCGCCGCGGCGAACCTTCTGGCCGCGCTGAACCTTCAGCTCGCTCGCATGGCCGTAGACGGTGACGAGGCCGTTGTCGTGGCGCACCAGGACGGTGTTGCCGAACTCCTTGAGGCCGTCGCCGGCGTAGATGACCACGCCGTTCTCTGCCGCCTTGATCGGCGTGCCGGCCGGCACCGCGATGTCGATGCCGTCGTTCTTCTTCGTGCCAGACGCACTGTACGCGCTGATGACGCGGCCGCGGACCGGCCAGCGCATGCCGGAAATACCGGTCGAATTTGGCGCTGGGGTCGTACGATCGATCGCAGCCTTCTCAACCGGCAGCTCGGACGACTTCTTCGGCGGCGTGTAGGTCTGCACCTCCGGCTTCGGGGTCGCGCTGGTAACGGTCGACTTGTCAGGCTTCTGCTCGGCCACGACGACTGCCGTAGCAGGCTCAGCCTGCTTCGGCGCAGCGTCCCCTGCCGGAATGGTCAGGGTCTGGCCGATACGAATGTTGCCGTCATTGAGGCCGTTGGCGCGCTTGAGCGCGTCGACGCTGACGTTGAAGCGGCGAGCAATGCTGTGAAGCGTGTCACCCGAGGCCACCTTGTAGGCGTTGCCGCTGGCAGAGGCCATTGCGGGAGCAGCCGGAGCGGGGGCTGCCGCCTGCGCGAGCTGCTGCTGTGCCGGTGCGCGATCGCCCGGCGCGCGCGACGGGGTGGGAACCTTCGCGCTAGCGCTCGACTGGTCGAGCTGGCCAAGGGTGTTCGGAGCTGACGGGCGCACCTCGGCGACCTTCGGCGCAGGTGCTGGCGCCGGCGCCGGCTGAACCGAGCCGGTCGGTGCCGGATCGAGGCTGCTGCGAACGACGGGCGCAAGGGCGGGACCGGAGGAAACCGGAGAGGACGGAGCCGGATAGACCTGTGCGGGCTGCTGCCAGGTGTTCTGGCTCGGCGCTGCCGCGTACTGGCCACCCAGATCCTGGCGCGGACGCGGGGTCAGGCGATTGAGCAGACCGCCACGGCGCGGCGCGGATGAAATCGAGCCCGTCGAGGTATGGTCAACCCCGTACGGCGCTCCGGGATATGACTGCGACACCTGCTGCTGCGGAGCGTGGGAGTTGCCGGTAAGGATCGACTCCTCGAAGCGCATCACGTCGGAGCTGCAACCTGCAGCAAGGCCACCCATCAGAAAGACGGCGGCGCCCCGTGCCAGAACTCGGCGGTATTGGCCTGAAACAGCGAAACGCATCACACTACCCGCAACACTCGATACCAAAGACTGGCAGGATTAAAGCGCGTTAATGTTACTGCGCCGTTAATTAGGAAGCGGGAAAGTTTACGGACCGCATGACGCTACTAGATGGCAGCGGCAACGCCCGCAGCCATCGGCTGGAAACGGACGTTTCCAACGACCTCGCGTTCGAAGCGGCTGCCGAGCTTGGTGAGCTTCTCCATCACCTGCACACCGTCACCGGGGCCGATCGGAGCGATCATGATTCCGCCCGAGGCGAGTTGGTCGACGAAGCTGCGCGGCAGCGATTCGTAGGACGCCCAGGCGATGATGCGGTCGAACGGTCCTTCCGCCGGTGCGCCCTGTGAGCCATCGGCCTGACGGATCAGGATGTTGGAGAGGCCCAGCGTCTCGTGACGGGTGCGCGCTGCCTCGCACAGTGTGCGGAAGCGGTCGAGGCTGAGTACACGCGCGGACAGGCGCGCCATCACGGCGGAAGTGAAGCCAGAGCCCGTGCCGATCTCCAGCACGCGCGAGCCGGGTTCAAGGCTCAGCATGGAAATTGCCCGCATCTGCAGGTCGATGCCCTCGATGGTCTCGCCGCATTCGATTGGCAGCGAGCGGTCCGACCAGGCATCGGCTCGCCACTGCGGCGGTACGAAGCTGGCGCGAGGCGTTGCCTCCACCGCCGCCATCAGGTCCCGGCGATCGAGCCCTGCCCCGCGCATGCGCAGTAGAAAGGCGGCGAAGCGTTCGCGTTCCGCCTCGTCCATTGTCAGCCCGGATTCCTGGCTGGCGCCTTGGCCAGCGCGTTGGCGATCTGGTCCTTCACAGCGTAGGCGGTCAGGTCCATGTGCAGCGGCGTCACCGAAATCTTGCCTGCGCGCAGTGCGGCAATGTCGGTACCGTCGCGGATTTCGCCCGGATCCCGACCAAAGCGCAGCCAGAAATAGGGGAAGCCGCGTCCGTCCTTGCGCTCGTCGAGCCAGAGGCCATGCGAGAGCTTGCCTTGGTTAGTCACGACGACGCCCTTGACCTCGTCGGGTTCGCAGTTCGGGAAGTTGAGGTTTAGGAAGACATTTTGCGGCAGGTCGAGGCCAATAAGCTGGCGCAGAACATGCGGCGCATGCTGCTCGGTCGTCGCCCAATTGACTTCCCTGCCCTCCTCGCTGACCGAGTAGGCTTGGCTCAACGCGACCGAGCGGATGCCAAGCAACGTGCCTTCCATCGCGCCAGCGATGGTGCCGGAATAGGTCACGTCATCGGCGACGTTCGATCCCGAATTAACGCCCGAGACGATCAGATCCGGCGGCTCCGGCATCAGGTGGCGAACGCCCATGATGACGCAATCGGTCGGGGTACCGCGCACGGCATAGTGCCGGTCGCGCACCTTCCGCATGCGCAGCGGCTCCGACAGCGACAGTGAGTGCGCGAAGCCCGACTGGTCGGTCTCCGGTGCAACGACCCAGACTTCGTCGCCAAGCTGATTGGCGATGCGCTCCAGAACCTGGAGGCCCTCAGCGTGGATACCGTCGTCGTTGGTCAGCAGTATCCGCATCAGGCAGCCGCCTCGATGCGGGTGATGCCGCCCATGTACGGCCGCAGCGCATCCGGGACGCTAATCGAGCCGTCGTCGTTCTGGTAGTTCTCCATCACCGCGATCAACGCACGCCCCACGGCCACGCCCGAACCGTTGAGGGTGTGGACGTACTGCGGCTTGCCGTCGGCTCCGCGATAGCGGGCGTTCATGCGACGGGCCTGGAAGTCACCGCAGACGGAGCAGGACGAAATCTCGCGGTAGGTATCCTGGCCCGGCAGCCAAGCCTCGATGTCGTAGGTCTTGCGCGAACCAAAGCCCATGTCACCGGTGCAGAGCACGACGGTGCGGAATGGGATGCCGAGGCGCTTGAGAACGGTCTCGGCGCACTCGGTCATGCGCTCATGCTCGGCGATCGACGATTCGGCGTCGGTGATGGAGACCAGTTCGACCTTGTAGAACTGGTGCTGGCGCAGCATGCCACGCGTGTCGCGCCCGGCCGAACCTGCCTCGGAACGGAAGCACGGGGTGAGTGCCGTGAAGCGCAGCGGCAGCTTGTCGCCGGAAAGAATGTCGTCGCGCACCAGATTGGTCATCGGCACTTCCGAAGTCGGGATCAGGCCGAGGCGGCTTTCGCCATGCGGGGTGAAGAAAAGATCTTCCTCGAACTTGGGCAGCTGGCCGGTACCGAACAGCGCCTCGTCGCGCACCAGCAGCGGAGAGACGACTTCGGTGTAGCCGTGTTCCGTGGTGTGGAGGTCAAGCATGAACTGGCCAAGCGCACGCTCCAGTCGCGCCAGCTTGCCGGTCAGCACGGTGAAGCGCGCACCGGAAATCCTGGCGGCACGCTCGAAGTCCATGTAGCCGAGCGCTTCGCCGAGTTCATAGTGCTCCTTGAACGGGCCGTCCGTGCGCGGCTCGCCGAAGCGGCGGATCTCGACGTTGTCGTTCTCGTCCTTGCCGACCGGAACGTCGTCGAGCGGAATGTTCGGGACGACGGCGAGCGCATCGGTCAGCGCCTTGTCGAGCTCACGGCCGGTTGCCTCGCCGCTCTGGACGAACGCCTTCAGCTCGGCGACCTCGCTCTTGAGCTTCTCAGCGAGCTCGAGGTCGTTGGCGGCCATCGCCTTGCCGATCTCCTTCGAGGCGGCGTTTTGGCGGGCCTGCGCGTCCTGCAGTTTGGTCAGGTGGGCGCGGCGCGCCTCATCCTTCGCGATCAGATCCGCGACAACGGATTGAGCAGCGTCCGACAACTGCCCGCGCTTCTGCAGCGCCTCGGCCAGTGCCTGCTGGTTTTCGCGGATCCATTTGATGTCGAGCATGATGCGTCCGATTCCTGTCATCTGACCCCTCGCGGGTACCAATGGTGGGTAAACCGCAATCAGAATCTACGCAAGAGTTCGGATGGAAGAGGCGATGTTGCCGCAACGCCGCGCCAGTTGCGGCGACAGTCAGACTTCAGTCCCGGGCGCGAGGCCCGGGATCAGATAGTCGAATGAGGAGGAATTACTCGGCCGCGTTGGCCGTCTCGGCTTCGCGCGCAGCTTCTTCGGCAAGGCGCGACTTTTCGATCCTGCGGCAGAGGAAGATCGAAATCTCGTAGAGCAGGATCGTCGGCAGCGCGAGGCCGATCTGGCTGACCGGGTCCGGAGGCGTGATCACCGCAGCAACGATGAAGGCGATGACGATCGCCCACTTGCGCTTGTCGGCAAGCGTCTGCGCCGACAGGAGCCCGACACGTGCCAGCAGCGTCGTCACGACGGGCAGCTGGAACACCAGGCCGAACGCCAGAATCAGCATCATGATCAGGCCGAGATATTCCGAGACCCGCGGCAGGAGCTCGATGGTCACTTCCTGATCCGGGCCGATCTGCTGCATGGCCAGGAAGAACCACATCACCATCGGCATGAAGAAGAAGTAGACCAGCGCGCCACCCATCACGAATAGGATAGGCGACCATACCAGGAACGGCAGGAACGCCCGACGCTCGTTGCGGTAGAGGCCGGGAGCCACGAATTTATAGATCTGGGTGGCAATTACCGGGAACGCCAGAACCAGACCGCCGAACATGCCGAGCTTGATCTGGGTGAAGAAGAATTCCTGCGGCGCCGTGTAGATGAGGTTGACCCTGCGCTTGTCGAGCCCGGCCCACTCCGTTGCCCACTGGAACGGCTGCACCAGCAGGTTGAAGAGCTCCTTGGCAAAGAAGAAGCACAGCAGGAAGGCGAGGAAAAAGCCGACGAGCGACCAGATCAGGCGCTGGCGCAGCTCGACCAGGTGCTCGATCAGCGGGGCCGACGACTTTTCAATCTCGTCATGTTCGGAAGGAGATGCACTCACGATTTCGCTCCGCCGGCTTCTGTCTGTGCGCCTGCGGCGACTGCGTCCGATGATGCCTCGGCCGTCGCCTTCTCAGCCGGAGCAGCCGCGGAAGCCGCTGCTGCGGTTGCGGCGGTCGCAGCCGTTGCCTTCTGCACTGCCTCCTTCATCGCAGCCTGCACGGATGTCTCGCCAGCGGGTTCAGCGGCGGCAGGAGTTTCGGCGTCCGGCGTTTCGGCCGAAGGTGCGGAAGCAGAGGTATTCGGCTGCAGCGCACTGTCGAGACCGGTCTTAACGTCGCGCGCTGCCTGTTCCATTGGCGACAGCGCCTGCTTGATTTGGTTCGCCGGATTAAGCTTGCGGGCATCGCTGGCGAGATTCTTCAGCTCGTCGAGCTCGGCCTCCTTCATGGCCTCGTCGAACTGCTTGCGGAAGTCGTTGGCCATGACGCGCAGCTTGGCTGTTGTCTTGCCAAAGGTCCGCAGCATTCCGGGCAATTCTTTCGGGCCGACGACGACGATGACCACGATCGCGATCACCAGCATCTCGCTCCAGCCGATGTCAAACATCGCTTGTTACTCCGACGCAGAAAAGGTTGGCGTCTCAGCAGACCTCTTACGAGGTCTTGCCAGCCTTTTCCTTGGTCGACGCGACGGTCTCTTCGGGGCGATGCTCGACAGTCTTGGGCTCGTCCTCATCGGCCATGCCCTTCTTGAAGCTCTTGATGCCCTTGGCCATGTCGCCCATCAGCTCGGGGATCTTGCCACGACCGAACAGCAGCAGCACGACGACCAGGACGATGAGCCAGTGCCAGACCGAAAAACTACCCATGTGTAACTCTCTCTCGAATGTTTCCCCCGACCGGTCCTACCAGCCTAGGCTTCTGATTTATGTGCTTTCGCCGTTTCTTTCAAACACAAGCACATCCGATTCACGAACTGTGAGCCATATTTCCCCACCATCTCCGGTCAAAGCGCCGCACCGTACGCGCGCCCTCACCGGAATTTCGGAGCCGGGAACAGCAAGCTCCACCAGTTCAATCACCCCAAGGAACCGGCGTGATATCACCCGCGCAGGTATTTCACCATGCGTTTGCGAGACGTCAAACGCGGAAAGGCGGAATGCAACAGACGCCGGCGTGCCGTCCGCCATTCCGGGTGCTGCGTAGCGGCCAAGGGGCGTTTCCACCATCCCGCTCTGCGCCCTGCCCTCAAAGACGTTGATCTCCGAGAAAAAGCCCGCAGCGAACAGGTTTGCGGGCTGGTTATAGAGCTGCTCAGCCGTACCCACCTGAACCAGCCGCCCATCCTTCAGCAGGGCGATCTTGTCACCAAGGCGCATCGCCTCTTCTGCATCATGCGTCACGACTATGGCGGTCGCGCGACTGCGGCGTAGAATCTCGAGCGTCTCGGCGCGCACCATGTCGCGCAGGCGGGAATCGAGGCCGGAGAACGGCTCGTCCATCAGGAGCACCGCCGGTCGTGGCGCGATCGCGCGGGCGAGCGCCACACGCTGTTGCTCGCCGCCCGAAAGCGCCTGTGGATAGGAGTTTGCGTAATGCGCAAGGCCGACGCGCATCAGCGCGTTCATGGCCTCGCGTTTCGCTTCCTCTTTCGACAGGGCGGTGAGGCCAAAGCGGACATTGTCGATGATGCTGAGGTGCGGGAAGAGCGCATAATCCTGAAAGACCAGGCCGATCGAGCGCTGCTCCGGCGGCAGGAAGACTCCGGGACCCGCTATCTCCTTCTCGTTCAGGAAAAGGCCTCCGCTCGTCTGATGCTCAAGGCCGGCTGCGATTCGCAGCAACGTCGTCTTGCCGGAGCCGGATGGCCCGAGCAGGCAAAGAACCTCGCCCGCCTCCGCGCTCAGCGACACATCGTGGAGCGTCGCGACGCCTGGAGAAAATTCATGGCAAATCTGGTCGAATCTGAGCCGTGCGGCAAATGACACACCGGCTGTCACGGGCACTGTTGCAGTTTCTGCAGCCACTCGACCTCAACACGTACTGTCCTGCCGCACCGTTCGGCCGGAACAATTCTCGTCAATCATCGACGGCGCGCGGTGTCAACAGGCCGAGATCTTCGAGGTCGAGATCATCGAGCGGATCTTCGTCGTCCGTCAGCACGTCGGGATCTGCCGGCGGCTGCGGAATCGAGAAGTTGGCCGGCATGCGCGGCGAGAGCAGCCCCGCGCCCTTCAGTTCATCGATGCCCGGCAGGTCGCGGATTTCCTCGAGCCCGAAGTGGTCGAGGAAGGCATCGGTGGTGCCGTAGGTGACGGGACGGCCCGGCGTGCGGCGGCGCCCGCGCATCCTGATCCAGCCGGTTTCCATCAACGTGTCCAAGGTGCCCTTCGACGTTTCCACGCCGCGGATTTCCTCGATTTCGGCGCGCGTGACCGGCTGGTGGTAGGCAATGATCGCCAGCACCTCGAGCGCGGCGCGCGACAGCTTCTTCTGCTGCACCGCATCGCGGCTCATCAGGAAGGCAAGGTCGCCGGCGGTGCGGAACGCCCAGGCGTCGGCTACGCGGACAAGATTCACGCCGCGGCGCTCGTACTGCCGCTGCACTTCCAGCACCACGGCGCGAACATCCACGCCTTCGGGCAGGCGCGCGGCAAGTGCCTTTTCCGACACGGGCTCTGCCGAGGCAAACAGGATCGCCTCCGCCATGCGCACGGCCTCAGCCATGTCGAAGGGAAAGGCAGAGGAAGCTTCCTCCCCCTCGATCTCGAACGGAATGATCTTCGCGCTGCTGTCACTCATCGGCAGGCTCGCGGTTGCGTCTGGTTTCCGTCTGGCGGCCGCGCATGTAGATCGGCGCGAAGGCGCTGTCCTGTCGCACCTCCAGGAGACCTTCGCGGACCATTTCGAGGCTGGCGGCAAAGGAGCTGGCGATCGCGGTCACGCGCTGCTCGGGCGTCGTCATCCAGCGAATGAGGAAATGGTCAAGCGCAGTCCAGTCCTGCACATCGCCGACCAGGCGGGTCAGCACCTCGCGCGCCTGTTTAAGCGACCAGACACCGCGCTTTGCGATCTGCACGGTGCTGACGGCCTGACGCTGGCGCTGCGCGGCATAGGCGGTCAGCAGATCGTAGAGGGTCGCGGTGTACTCGTTGTGCTTTTCGACGATCACCGTCTCCGGCATCCCGCGTGCGAAAACGTCACGACCGAGGCGGTTGCGGTTGACCAGCCTCGCGGCTGCGTCGCGCATCGCTTCAAGGCGTTTGAGGCGGAATTGGAGCACAGCGGCCATCTCTTCGCCGCTCTCACCCTGGTCGCCGGGCAGCTTGGGGATCAGCAGCTTCGACTTGAGGTAAGCGAGCCAAGCCGCCATCACGAGATAATCGGCGGCAAGTTCCAACCGCATCCGACGCGCCTGCTCGATAAAGGCGATGTACTGCTCGACCAGCGCCAGAACCGAGATGCGTGAGAGGTCGACCTTCTGCGTGCGGGCCAGAGCAAGCAGAAGGTCAAGCGGGCCTTCGAAACCGTCGACGTCGACCACGAGCGAGGGCTCGGAGACGCCGCGGCTCTCCTCGTTCTCGCTCCAGAGCCGCTCCATCGGAACGGCGTTTTTGGCCGGTGTCGTCGCCAATGGCCTTCCTTATGCTACCGCCCCGAACAGGGCCTCGAATTCCGCCCGGATTTCCGCCTCGCTCGCGCCATCGTTGATGGCGAGCCCCTGCACCGCTAAATGCGCACGGCGCGACGCGTCACCCGCCAGCACCGGGGTGCGGCTCGCGACAGCCTTCATCTCGTCCATGATGCCGTTGCAGTGGAGGACGACATCGCAGCCGGCAGCAAAGATCGCCTCGGTGCGCTCGGCGAAGTCGCCAGATAGCGCCTTCATCGACACGTCATCACTCATCAGCAGCCCGTCGAACTGCAGCTCCTTGCGGATGATTTCATTGATCGCCTTCGGCGAGGTCGTGGCCGGGCGCTCGGGATCGATCGCCGTGTAGACAACATGCGCCGTCATCGCCATCGGCGCGTCGGAGAGCGCGCGGAACGGCGGAAAATCGTGCGCGCGTAGTTCATCGAGCGTTGCTTCGACAACAGGCAGATTGTGGTGGCTGTCGGCAAAGGCGCGGCCGTGGCCGGGAATGTGCTTGATGACCGGCAGCACGCCGCCCGCCTTGAGGCCTTCCATGGCCGAGCGGCCCATCAGCGTGACGATGCCCGGCTCCTTGCCGTAGGCGCGGTCGCCGATCACGTCATGTGCGCCCTCGACCGGTACGTCCAGCACCGGCAGGCAGTCAGCCGTGATGTCGAACTTGCGCAGGTCGAACGCATGGAGGCGCGAGACCAGCCAGGCCGCGCGCAGGCCTGCATCCGGGTACTTCTGGTACAGCGCGCCAAGGGCAGCGCCGGGCGGATAGTTGGGAGCGAGCGGAGGACGCAGCCGCTGCACGCGGCCGCCCTCCTGGTCGATGAAGACCGGGGCGTCGGGATTTCCGGCGCAGTCGCGCATCGCGGCGACGAGATCGCGCACCTGCTGTGCGTCAACGATATTGCGGGCAAAAAGGATGAAGGCCCACGGCCGCTGCTCGCGGTAGAAGGCCACTTCGTCCGGGATCAGCGTCGGACCCGACGAGCCCAGGATCATTGCTTTTGATTCGCTCATGTCTCGAATCATATCCGGAAGCGCCGTGCGGCGCATCAAACTGTCCAGTACCGATTGAAACGGTCCACAAATGAAAAAGGCCACCCGAAGGTGGCCTTGATCGGTCTTTTCTCGGGATCAGCGCGACACGAAGCAGCTGCCGCCTGCCGCCTTGTAGCGGGTGCAGAGCTGGATGGCCTCGTCGCGGCTCGATGCCGGGATGCGCACCCGGTAGTAGGTGCCGCGGCCCTCGATGTCGGCGCGGACGATGTCGACGCCCCTGCCCTGGAGCACGCTGCCATAGCGGCGGGCAAGATCCTGATAGGCGGCCTGCGCGCCCTCGGCGGTCGGCTGAGAGGCGATCTGCATCGACCAGCCGCCTGCAGCCTGGCCTGCCGGCGCGGCAGCGGTCGACGCCGAAGCCGGGGTCGGTGCCGGGGCCGCCTTCTGCTGCGGCTGCGGTGCCGCTGCCTGACGCTGCGGGGCCTGACCGGGCTCCACGCGAGGCGTCGGAACGACGGCGACCGTCTGCGGCGTCTCGACGACGATGCCGTCATCTTCTGCCTCGGCCGAAAGTGCGGCGGCGCCGTCAACCGAAGGTGTGCCGACAGCCGGAGCTTCCAGAACCGACGTCGCGGCATTCTGCTGTGCCGGAGCGGCTTCGGCGACCGGAGCCGGATCCTCGCGCGGCACCAGCGTGCCGTCCGGTCGGACGACCATGGTGCGCACCTTGCGCGGCGTGACGGCTGCGACTTCTTCCGCCGGTGCGTTTTCGGCCGGCTGGGCTGCCGGATCTATACGATCCTCGGACTTCGGCTGGCCCATCACGGCGGCGAGCTCATCGCTGCCGTCATCCTCGGAGCTGCCGACTTCCATGCCGACCATGTCGTCGGCGTTGCCCTGATCGTCGATACCCGGCGCAAGAGCGGAGTCGCTATCGGTCTGCTGCAGCACATCAACCGGCTCCTCGGCGGTCGAGATCAGGCGTTCCTGACCTGGAGCAGTTTCTGTGCCCTTGCTCGCAACGCTTTCATAAACCTTGCTGTTCTGGTTCGGCACTGTAGTACCGCCCGGGTTTTCGGGGCGAACCTTCAGCGGCTCGTCATCCGCCTTCACCAGCGCCGGGCCGTCAGAACCCTCGCCGAAGAACGATGCGCCGACGAAGCCAACGGCAGCGACGATGGCGATGCCAGCAACAGCGAACGCGAGCATCGTGCCGCGGCGGCGGGGTGCCGCTTCGACGCGCTTGGGCTCATACGGAGCAGCAGCGAGTTCCTGATCGACTTCCGATTCATAGTCGAAGCTGTCGTCGGACATCGGCGGGGCGGAGAGCCAGCGGGCCTCCTCCTCGGCAAGATCCGGCTTGCTCGCGTCGGCCCTGGACGGCGCGGCAGCAGCCGGCGCAGTCGACGCGTGGGGATCCTGCATGTCATCGAAGCCATGCGCGAGCTCTGCCTCAAACGAGTCGAACGGATCGGCCGGAGGCGTGGGTTCCTCGTACGGGACTTCCGGAATGTCGAGGTCGTCTTCGAGGCGCGGAGCGGCCTCGACCACTTCGATGGTCTCGATCTCCGGGGCTTCCTCCTTTGCGGCAGCGGCCGGCGTGCCCCAGGACGAGGTGGCAGCAGAGGTCGAACCGTAAGAGGTCGACTGGCCATAGGAGGTCGTTGGCTCGGCCTTGGGCTCAGCTTCGCCGAAGGACGGCGTTGCACGCGATGTCCAGCTGCTGGCGGCTGCAGCACCAACCGCASCGGCWGCAMCGGCCGCTTGCGGGAAGTAGGACGGTGCCGGCTGGGCCTTCGGTGCCTCGTTCTCGACGTGAATGTCGAAGTCCTCGTCAAAGATGGCGTCGAAATCCGGCTCCTCAACCGGCGGCATCACGCGGCGCGGCGCTTCCACCACAACCGGTTCCGGCGCCTGCTGGGGCTCGGCCGCTACCGGCTCGTCAATATCGAGCGAGAAGTCACCAAAGATGTTGTCGAGATCATCGTGCTCCGGTTCCGGCTCACGAGAGACGGATGCAGGAGCGGGCTCCTCATCGAACGCGATTTCCGGCTCGGAAAGGCTGGCTCGACCGAATGTGTTGACCGAAGGCTGCCAGGAGTTGGCGGCCGGCTGCGGGGCCGGTGCGGCGACAGCGGCAGGCTTTTCCTCGGCATTCAGCAGCGCGGTCAGCTCGTCCTCGAAAGATGGCTCGGCCGGCGCGATGTGCAGGTGCGTCGTCGAAGTCGGGAAGATCGGTGCGGGATCAACGGCGACAGTCTCAACCACAGGGGCTTCGTCTGCCGGTTCATCGTTCAGATCGAACTCGAACGGCTCGAACGAGAAATCGTCCTCGGCAGCCTGAGCCGCAGGCTCCTCTGCGTGAACAGTCTCAGGCTCAAGTGCTACCGGCTCGGCCGGCGCGTCGGTGAGCTCAAGCTCGAACGGTTCGAAGTGGAAGTCATCGGCCGCATTATCGGCGATCTCAACCGGAGCAGCTTCTGCCTCGACGGCCTCAACCGTCTCTTCCGGCTCGGCAAGCGCCTCGTCGTTCAGGTCGAGCTCGAACGGCTCGAAGTCGAACGTGTCCTCGGTCGCCTCGGCAGCAACGGCCGGAGCAACGTCTTCGTCGAAAGCATCAGCCTCGAAGGTTACCTCAGGGACCTCGTCGTAGGCGGCGACAGGCTCTTCCTCGGCAACGGCCGCGAGCGGCTCGTCCTGTTCGAAATCGTCCAGCGGCCCAAAATCAAAGTCGAGATCATCGATGTCCGCAGCCTGCACTTCTTCCTCGGCAGTAGGCGCAAACTCCTCGACAGGTGCTTCAACCTCGGCGGTTACCGGCGCCACAACCGGAGCGAACTGCTGGACGACCGGAGCCACTTCAACGCTGTCAGCCGTCGATTCTTCCGGCTGCTGCTCGTCTTCTGCCTCGGCAGGAACCTCGGTCATGAAGGGCTCGAGCTTTTCGAGCGGCCAGAGTTCGTCGTTGTTGAGATAGAGTTCCGCGGCAGTCGCGATCACCTGGGCCGGGTCAACAACCTCGACCTCATCCTCCTCCTCGTCGGAGGTAGCCGCCGGCGCGGGTTCCGCGCGCGTGACGACCGGTTGCGGCGCAGGCTGTGGCTGAGCGACAGCCTGCGGAGCCTCGGCCTCTTCTTCCTCGTCAAATTCGGTGGTGGCGAGCAGCTCGCGCGCGAGAACTTCGTCCAGGCTCTCGTCCCAGTTCGACGCCTGCGGCTGCGCAGGCTCGGGCTGGTGGGCGACGACAGGCTCAGGAGCCGGCTCAAATGTCGGTTCAGCAGGTGCTGCAGCGACGGATGCCGAATCGTCTGACCACTGGACCGACGGCGCAGCTTCCGGCTGGGCAAACTCGTCAGACGCGAGTTCGCCCATCAGTTCCTTTTCAAGGTCGATACCGAAATCGTCTTCCGCAGGCGCGGCGGGGGCGGCCGCCGAAGCGGCCGGGCGCGGGTCGAGACCCATTATGCGCGTGAGTTCTGCGAACGGATCATTGTCCGGCAACTGGCCGCGCGTGTTCTGATTGGTGTCTGCCATGCTTTTTCCCGCACTCGGACTCGATCGGACGCCGGCGACGTCACGTTAGGTTGCGTTACCAAGGCATTGTGGGCAAACGGTGGCAGAACGTTTTGAGAACCCTAGCGCATTTCCGTAGGCGCATCTGCGCCGATCAACGCAAGGCCAGATGTCAGAACATCCGAAACGGCCTGCACCAGTCCCAGCCTGGCGTGCGTCAATTCTGGTTCGTTAACCTTAATAATCCGTAACGACGGGTTGTCGGTGCCGCGATTCCAGTGCGAATGGAACACCTGCGCAAGATCATAGAGGTAGAAGGCCAGGCGATGCGGCTCCATCGACTGCGCAGCAGACTCGATCAGGCGCGGATATTCTGCCAGCTTCCGGATGATGGCGATTTCGCCTTCATCGACCAGCAGATGCGCGGTTTCCTGCATCTTCTTGCGGTCGGTCCAGCCCTCGCCGAGCTGTTCCTTCGCCTGCCGAAAGACAGAGTGACAGCGCGCTGAGGCGTACTGCACGTAGAACACCGGATTGTCCTTCGACTGCTCGGTGACCTTCGCGAAGTCGAAATCAAGCGGCTCGGTGTTCTTGCGATAGAGCATCATGAAGCGGATCGGATCGCGGCCTACTTCGTCGACCACGTCGCGCAGCGTGACGAACTCCCCTGCCCGCTTCGACATGCGGACCGGCTCGCCGTTGCGGAACAGCTTCACGAGGTTGCAGAGCAGGATCGTCACGTCGACGGAGCCGCCGGACAGCGCCTTGCCAAGCGCCTCCATGCGCTTGACGTAGCCGCCGTGGTCGGCGCCGAGGATGAACACCAGCTCCTCGAAGCCGCGGCTGATCTTGTCCTTCATGTAGGCGACGTCAGCCGCAAAGTAGGTGAACGAGCCATCGGACTTCACCAGCGGGCGGTCCTGGTCATCGCCGACTACCGTCGAGCGGAACAGGGTCTGCTCGCGGTCTTCCCAGTCCTCGCTCTTCTCGCCCTTCGGAGGCGGCAGCTTGCCCTTGTAGACGTGCCCCTTGAGGGTGAGGTCGGCGATCGCTGTGCGGATCGCGCTGCCATTGCCCTCATGCAGCGTGCGCTCTGAGAAAAAGACGTCGTGGCGCACGTTCAGCGCCTCGAGGTCCTCGCGGATCATCTGCATCATGGCCGCAATGGTGCGTTCCTTGACAATCGCGATCGCTTCGTCCTCGGCCATCGACAGCAACTTCTCGCCGAACTCGTCGGCCAGCGCCTTACCGACCGGCACGAGATAGTCGCCCGGATAGAGGCCCGACGGGATCTCGCTGATCTGCTCGCCCAGCGCCTCGCGGTAGCGGAGCATCACCGAGCGGGCCAGCACGTCGATCTGCGTGCCGGCATCATTGATGTAGTATTCCTTGGTCACGTCGAAGCCGGCGAACGCCATGATGTTGGCGAGCGCGTCGCCGACGACCGCGCCACGGCAGTGGCCGACATGCATGGGGCCGGTCGGGTTGGCCGATACGTATTCGACATTGACCTTGCGGTTGCCGCCCACCGTCGAGCGACCGTAATCGGTGCCCGCATCAAGGATTTCGCTGAGACGCTCCTGCCAGAAGCCGTCGGCAAGGCGCAGGTTGACGAAGCCCGGACCGGCAACTTCCGCTGCGGCCACATCGGCATCCTCGGCGAGCACCTTTGACAGCTTTTCGGCCAGCGCGCGCGGTTTTTCGCCGACGCTCTTGGCCAGCACCATGGCGGCGTTCGTGGCCAAATCGCCGTGGCTCGGATCGCGCGGGGGCTCGACTGCAATTCGCGAAAGGTCGAGCGTGCCGCCGTCTTTCGGCGTCAGCCCGAGCTGTTCAATCGCATTGTTGATGCGCGACGCGAACTGCGTGAAGATATTCATGGTCAGCTACCCAGCTTCGATGCGGGAATGGGCCGTGCGGCCCCGTGAATTTTGCGCTCCGCCTATCCCAATTCGGGAGTGTGGTCAAACAGGCGCTTGTGCTCGCGGATCGCGTAGGTGTCGGTCATACCGGCGATGAAGTCGCCCACATCGCGCGCTTTGATGCGATCTTCGGCCTGGTCGAGCCCCTCGCGCCAGCCCTCCGGCATGTCACGCGGATTGGCAAAGTAGTGACCGAACAGGTCGCGGACGATCTTGTCGGCGCCACGGCGCTTTTCCATCACGTCGGGATGGCGGTAGAGCCTCGAGTACATGAAGCGCTTCAGCTCCTTCTCCGCCGCCGTCATTTCCTCCGAGAAGGCGACGATCTGTCTGCCGGCATCGTGGATATCGGCCGAACTCTGCGGCTTCAACTCGTCCAGATTGGCCTTCGCGGTGCCGATCGCATCCTCGACCATGCGGGTGATCTGCCGACGCATCAGTTCGTGGCCGGTGCGCACCGCATCGAGCGCGGGATATTTTTCGCGCACCTCCGCAAGAATCTTCGCCGGCAGGGGCGTGTCCTCCAGCATCGACAGCGTCAGCAGCCCGGAGCGCAGCCCGTCGTCGATGTCGTGCGCATCGTAGGCGATATCATCGGCGAGTGCGGCCGCCTGTGCCTCGATCGAAGCGTGCTTGGAAAGCTCAAGGTCGAACAGCTCGTTGAAAGTGGCAATCGTCAGCGGCAGCTCGCCCTTTAGCGGTTTTCCCGCTTTGTCGGTCAGCGGGCCATTGTGCTTTACCAGCCCCTCCAGCGTTTCCCAGCAGAGGTTGAGTCCGTCGAACTCGGCATAGCGACGCTCGATGCGGGTAACGATGCGCAGCGACTGGGCGTTGTGGTCGAAGCCGCCCCACGGCTTCATCATCCCGTCCAGCGCGTCCTCGCCGGTATGGCCGAACGGCGTGTGGCCGAAATCATGGACGAGAGCGATGGCCTCGGCGAGGTCTTCGTCGACGCACAGCGCCCTCGCGAGTGCGCGGGCAATCTGCGCGACTTCGATCGAATGTGTCAGGCGCGTGCGGTAGTGGTCGCCTTCATGGGCGATGAAGACCTGGGTCTTGTGCTTCAGCCGCCTGAACGCGGTCGAGTGGATGATCCGGTCGCGGTCGCGCTGGAACGGCGTGCGGGTCGGGCTTTCCGGCTCGGGATAGAGGCGTCCGCGTGACTTCGCCGGCTCGCATGCATATGGGGCCCGGGGGCGATATCCGAAGCCGATCCCTTCGAGCGTTCCTGACAATCCGGTCACTTGAGACCCACCGCTTGTTGACTTGCCTGATGGCTGTTCATACCTATTGTGCAAATGCGAACGCAAGGTGACGGCTATGGGCGTCGATGCAAAGACAGGCATGAAGGGCGTCGAGCTGACCGACTCGGCTGCCAATCGAATCAAGAAGATCGTGGCTGGCGAGCCCGGCAAGATCGGCCTGCGCATCACGGTTGAAGGCGGTGGCTGCTCCGGCTTCTCCTACAAGATGGATCTGACCGATACGCGCAATGACGATGACGTCGTCTTTGAAAAGGACGGTGCGATGGTGCTGATCGATGACCTGTCGCTCGTCTACATGGGCGGTTCGGTGATTGATTTCGTCGACGACCTGATGGGCCAGTCGTTCCAGATCAAGAACCCGAATGCCGTGGCCTCCTGCGGCTGCGGCACCTCCTTCTCGATCTGAACTCCATGAAAATCGCGACCTGGAACATCAACGGCGTCAAGGCACGCATCGACAACCTGCTGACCTGGCTCAAGGACAGCCAGCCGGACATCGTCTGCCTGCAGGAAATCAAAACCGTCGATGAGGGTTTTCCGCGACTCGAGATCGAGGCGCTCGGCTACCATGTCGAGACTCACGGCCAGAAAGGCTTCAACGGCGTAGCGATTCTGTCGAAGCTGCGCTTCGACGAGGTGAACCGCGGCCTCCCCGGCGACGACGAAGACGAACAGGCGCGCTTCATCGAGGGCGTGTTCTCGACATCGCAGGGCGCACTGCGCGTCGTCTCGTTGTACCTGCCCAACGGCAACCCGATCTCAGAGGATCGCAAGTTCGGCTACAAGCTGCGCTGGATGGACCGGCTCGAGCGTTGGGCGAATGACCGGCTCGCGCTGGAAGAGCCGCTGATCCTTGCTGGCGACTACAACGTGATCCCCGAACCGCAGGACGCGAAGTACATCGAACAGTGGTTCAACGACGCCCTGTTCCAGCCTGAGAGCCGGCAGGCGCTGCGTCGCATCTGGCACCTCGGCTTCACCGATGCGATCCGCACCACCACAGACGAGGCCGGTATCTATACCTTCTGGGATTACCAGGCCGGCGCCTGGCAGAAGAACAACGGCATTCGCATCGACCACCTGCTGCTGTCGCCGGAAGCCGCGAACTATCTGACCTCGACCAGCGTCGAGAAATATGTCCGCGCCTGGGAAAAGCCGTCAGACCACGTTCCGGCAGTCGCCGAACTCGCGCTCAATTAAGACACAGAAGACATCGGAAGCAGAGGGTCAGTTCTCGCCCTGGACCAGCATGTCCTGTGCAAGGGCAATCGCCGTCCTGCGGTCGGCCTCGTCGGCCAGCGCGAACGCCTCTTCCTGCATGCCCCGGATCCACTGCTTGTCGCCCGGACGCGCACGCTCGAGCGCGGCAGTCATCATGGCGAGGCCACGGACCACCTTGCCGCTCTGGAAAAGAAGGTTGCCAAGGGTCGCCTGCGCGCCCGCGTGGCCCTTCTGGGCAGCGAGCTGGAACCAGCGACCCGCCTGCTGGATGTTGGCCTTCATGCCCCCTTCCCCGTTCAGCAGCATGTTGCCGACCTCGAACTGGGCCTCGGGGTTGCGGTAGGTCGCGGCGGCGCGCATGAAATAGTCCTGCGCGGCAGCGGGATTAGGCTGGACCGGAGTGCCGGGAATGCCCCACTGGGTGTAGCGGCCAAGCGCCACCAGCGCGTCGGCGACGTAGCTGCCGTCGGGCGAGCCGGGCTCCACATCCTGCGCCGCGATCTCCTGGAAGAACTTGTAGGCTTCGTAGTCGTTGCGGGTGACGCCGTCACCCTCGGCGTACATTCGGGCAAGCTTCCAGCGGGCGCCGAGCTGGCCGTTCTCCGCCGCGTAGCGATAGGCCTCGATGGCCTGATCCTTGTGCCCGCTCTTGTAGGCACTGAAGCCGAGGCGAAACACCGCCCAGGGATTGCGCTTTTCTGTTTCTTCCGCGGTTCCGATGACCGACTGATCGAGGGCAAAGGCGTTCGAAACCGTGAGTCCGCACGCCCCACAGGTGGCGACTGAAAGAATTCCGATCCTGACGAACTCAGCTACACGCATGACGCCCTGTTTCCCACGTCCTGGCCACCCGGATCGCGGAGTTGGGCGTGGATTCCTTGCTGGTCGGCATGCGTCCGACCCGAACGAGGAATTTGTTACCGTTCCGCACTTCCATCATCATCCTTGTCGCGGGTGACGCGACGCCCTGTCCGTTTCGATGCTCTTACGGCACCTTGATAATAGAGACCTGAGGTGCGCCCGGTTTATGGCGGGAAATTGGCATTTCGAAGGGGGCACCTTGCGGTCCAGAGCGGTCGATGCAGCACTGTTGCACAACCGCCACAGAACGAGAAACGCCCGTGACTAGCACGGGCGTTCGACTGATCTCGAAGCGTTACCAGGTCAGCTTGTAGCTGCCGCCGAAGCTGACGGCCCAGCCGGAACCGACCGCCGCATTCCCCGACGGGTTGTAGGGCGATGGATACGCGGTTTCCCGCACCGAGCTCAGGTAGTTCAAACCCACACCGCCGCGCAGCTCACCGCCGATGCTGTCCTTGTAGGAGACACCAAGACCGACAGTGTAGGTATCGCCCATCAGGTCGTAGCCGGTGGACACGCCCTTATCCCACTGGAAGTTGATCGTCCCGGAAAGGTTTTCCGTGAACTTGTGGCCAAGGCCCGCAGATACGGTCCAGCCATCGCGCCAGTAGTATTCGTTGCGGGTGACCAGTGAGCCAGTAGGACCAAACACGTCGAGCGTGTCGAGACGGCTCCAGTCCGTCCACTTGATCGAGCCCATCGCCAGCCAGCCCGGCGCAATGCCTGTCTGCATCTTGAACTCGACGGACTGCGGCAGGCTACCGACGCCGGTCGCGTCAACCGTGACGGGGGCGATGCTCGGAGCACCCGGAATGAGCGCAGCCATCGGAGCGGTCAGCTTGCCGCTCGCGCCGAACGAGGTGCCCGAGCGATACATCAGCTGCGTACGCAGCGCGATCTCAGGGATCTCATAGGCGACGCCGAGGCGGTAGCCAACGTCGGTGCCGTCAAGCTGCAGCAGCGTCGGTGCGCGACCCAAGGTCGGCACGAAGCCCTCGCGCTCATAGTCGAAGTAGTCGACGAATGCGCCACCCAGCAGCCAGAGCTTGCCACGGCCAACTTCAATGTTGGCGCCGCAGGTCAGGCCCGCTTCATGAACGATGAATTCCTCGGTCAGCTTGCCGGTGACGGTGCCACCGCCATCCGTCCAGTCACCCGCCGCGCCGAAGCCATGCGTATAGGTGCCGGCGCAGGCGAAATTCGGTACGATCTGGTACTTCACCGCGGCCGACGGAACAATGTAGTTGTCGAACGGGTTCTTGCCGACCAGTGCCGGGTTTGAATTTTCAGTGAACTTACGATTGACGATGACTGCGGTTGCCCCCGCTCGCGCAGCTATAGTGCCTGGTTCATACAGTATATCTGTATCTGCAGTGCCCCGCGCGAACCCACCCGCCTGCGCTGCTGCGGAGGAAAGAAGCAATGCTCCACCGACCGCTGCATGTAGTCCCCAATAACGCATTAAATCCTCCGTTATGCTTCCGGGGTCCCCAATCCCCTTACGCCGAAGCTAGAAGAACCTTTAGCTTTGTCTCCGGCAATCTTCTGCGGCAGTGCCATTTTCGCTTTTGATCGACGATACCCCGCGAAACTTAAAACTTTCATAAAGCTAAACGTCTGATTCAAAAAGAAAAATCCCTGCTGCAACTCTGCAACAGGGATCCGGATTTGCAATCTGCAGTTTACGTATTGGTCAAATCAACCGGCGTTGCGCACGCGAATCAGCGCAGCGTCGAGACGAGCCCGCGCTTCCTGCAGTTCGGCGAGCTTTTCGCGCTCGGTTTCGACCACCTCGGGCGCAGCCTTGGCGACGAAATTCGGGTTGGCGAGCTTCTTTTCGATGCGCGCGATTTCGTCGGCGTTCTTGCCAAGCTCCTTGGCGAGACGCGCCTCCTCGGCCTTCAGATCGATCAGGTCGCCGAGGGGCAGACAGCCGGTCGCCTCGCCGATGACGATCTGCGCAGAGCCCTTGGGAGCCGCATCAGCGAAGCCAACCTCCGTAACGCGTGCCAGGCGACGGATCGCCGGAGCGTGACGGCCCGCACGTTCGCGGGTAAGCGCGTTGGCGCCGACGAGCACCAGCGGCGCGGTGGCAGCCGGCGGAACGTTCATCTCGGAACGAACCGAACGAATGCCGGTGACGAGTTCGATCAGCCAGTTGATCTCAGCTGCAGCTTCCTCGTCCTCGAAGTCCGGCGTCGGCCACGCGGCGTGGCAGAGCAGCGTGTCGCGCTCTGCAGTCTGGCGCCACAGTTCCTCCGTCATGAACGGCATCATCGGGTGGAGCAGCTTGTAGATCTCATCGAGCACGTAGGCCATGCATGCACGGCTTTCTGCCTTGGCGGCTTCGTCCTCGCCGCTGAAGACGGGCTTGAGCAGCTCGACGTACCAGTCGCAGACGAGGTTCCAGACGAAGCGATAGGCCGCCGAGGCCGCGTCATTGAAGCGGTACGACGTGATCGCGTCCGTGATCGCCGCCGTCGTGCGGGACAGCTCGGTGAGCGCCCAGCGGTTCAGCGTCAGCTTCGCATCTTCCGGAACGAAGTTCGGGTCGCGCTTGACCTCGTTCATCTCGGCAAAGCGCGTGGCGTTCCAGAGCTTGGTGCCAAAGTTGCGGTAGCCGGCAACGCGGGCCGGGTCGAGCTTCACGTCGCGGCCCTGCGCGGCCATGATCGCCAGCGTGAAGCGCAGCGCGTCTGCCCCGTACTCGTCGATAAGCTCGAGCGGGTCGATGACGTTGCCCTTGGACTTCGACATCTTGGCGCCGGTCTTGTCGCGAACGAGCGCGTGGACGTAGACGGTGTGGAACGGCTCCTCCTTCATGAAGTGGAGGCCCATCATCATCATGCGGGCAACCCAGAAGAAGATGATGTCGAAGCCGGTCACCAGCACGTCAGTCTGGTAGTAGGTATCAAGCTCCTTGGTCTTCTGCGGCCAGCCAAGCGTCGAGAACGGCCACAGCGCCGACGAGAACCAGGTGTCGAGCACGTCCTCGTCCCGGGTAAGGATCTCGTCCGGCTTGAAGTTCTCCAGCTTGTCCTTGACCCATTCGCGCCACGGCGTGTCAACGGCGAGGTAATATTCAACCGCCTCGTCGAGGGCTTCCTTCTCGCTTTTGGCGACGAAGACGTGGCCGTCCGGACCATACCAAGCCGGGATCTGGTGACCCCACCACAGCTGGCGCGAGATGCACCACGGCTGGATGTTCTCCATCCACTCGAAATAGGTCTTTTCCCAGTTCTTCGGAACGAACTTGGTGCGGCCCGAGCGAACCGCCTCGATCGCCGGCTGGGCCAGCGTCTTGGCGTCGACATACCACTGGTCGGTCAGGAACGGCTCGATCGGCACGCCGCCGCGGTCGCCATGCGGAACCATGTGGCGGTGCGGCTCGATCTTGGCGAGGTAACCGCCCTCTTCCATCAGCTCGACGATCAGGCGGCGAGCCTCGAAGCGGTCGAGGCCGTGCAGACGCTGCCAGACGGCCGTGCGCTCGTAAGTGATCTCGACGCCTTCAAGGAAGTCGTCGTTGTCGATGATGTTGACCGTGGCATCCGTGTTCAGGATGTTGATCATACGCAGGTGGTGGCGCTTGCCGACTTCGAAGTCGTTGAAGTCGTGAGCCGGCGTGATCTTCACCGCGCCCGTACCCTTCTCCGGATCCGAATACTCGTCCGCGACAACCTGAATGCGGCGGCCAACCAGCGGCAGGATGACATTCTTGCCGACCAGTGCCGTGTAGCGCTCGTCCTCAGGATGAACGGCAACACCCGTATCGCCAAGCATCGTCTCCGGACGCGTGGTCGCGACGGTGATGTAGGTCGACGGGTCTTCCGGATTAAACTCCACGCCCTCGACCGGATAGCGGAAGTGCCAGAGGTTGCCGTCCAGCTCGATCTGCTCAACCTCAAGGTCGGAGATCGCCGTCAGCAGCTTCGGATCCCAGTTGACGAGGCGCTTGTCCTTGTAGATCAGGCCCTCGCGATAGAGCGTGACGAACACCTCGAGGACGGCCTCCGAAAGGCCGTCGTCCATGGTGAAGCGCTCGCGCGACCAGTCGCACGACGCACCCAGCCGCTTGAGCTGGTTGAAGATCATGCCGCCGGATTCGCCCTTCCACTCCCAGACGTTGTCGATGAACTGCTCGCGCGTGAGGTCGCGGCGGCGGATGCCTTCGGCCGCAAGTTTGCGCTCCACAACCATCTGGGTTGCGATGCCGGCATGGTCCATGCCCGGCTGCCACAGCACGTTTTTGCCGCGCATGCGCTCGAAGCGGACCATGATGTCCTGCAGCGTGTTGTTGAGCGCATGGCCCATGTGCAGCGAGCCAGTGACGTTCGGCGGCGGGATTACGATCGCAAAGGACTCCGCTCCTGGCTGGGAGCCGGCGCCGGCTGCGAAAGCGTTCGCTTCCTCCCACGACTTCGCGATGATCGGTTCGACGGCCTTGGCGTCGTATGTCTTGTCGAGCATGAAGAGCTCCAGCCTGTTTGCGGAATTTCAGCGGTGTAAACCGGATGGGAGCATCCGAGTCAACCGGGCGGCATTGGTGCACCTATACCTATGCTTTTCGGGTGATTTCGCCAGCCTCTTCCGCGGCGCCGCCAAGGCTGTTGAACAGCGGCGCTCACGTGCCCGCGCGGGTTGTGAAATTCGCGCGGAGGTTTATCAGCGGCGTGAACCCACCACCACCCCGTTCGCAGGAAAGCAATCTTGAAGAACCATATCGTTGCCGTCATGGCGTGCGCGGCCCTGACAGCAAGCACGATCGTCGCACAGGCGGAGGACGCCGCGTACGCGTGCGTCACCACCGACAATGTCGGCTTCATCTACAATGAGTCAACGAAGCGGCGCGACCAGACGCCCTTCCACGACACGAAGTTCACCGCCATTCTTCGCGACAACGTCATGACCCTGAAGGAGGACGGGAAGGAAGAGGTTTACCGCTGCGAAGCGCCGTGGAGGACTTACTGTCCGCCGCGTGCCACGCGCTCGATCTCCTCGCGCACGAGGCGCTCAACCAACGTCGGCAGGTTATTGTCGAGCCACTCCTGCAGCATCGGGCGCAGCATCTCTTCCGCCATCTCGTCGAACGAGCGGCGGCGGCTTGCCGCGAATGCCTCGGAAAGCTCGCCGAATGCCGCCGAGACCTGGCGCTGCGTCGTCTCGGAAAGAAGAGCCGGACGCGCGCCGGAAATCGTCGTCTCGCCACCTGGTGCCGAATTCGGAGCTGCAGCCACAACAGGCTGTGCCTGCGGTGCAGCCGCCTGCGGCGCCGAAACGGCCTCCACGGCCTTCTGCACGTCGACGTCGGTCAGCTCCTCCGCAGAGAGCTGAACTTGCGGCACCTCGCGCACCTGCGGTTCTACGGGTGCCTCCGCCGCTGGAGCAGCCGGCTCAGCAACCTGCTCCGCCATTTGCTCGGCAACAGCCTCAACGGCCTCATCGAGCTCCGCCCGGAATGCCTGGACCTCGTCCGTCGCGGGAGCCTGCTCTTCCACTGCAGGCGAGACCACGCGCAATTCCGCGGGCTCTTCGAGTGGCTGCCTGACGCTGTCACTGTCCTCGATGATCCTGCGGATCGACGCCAGGATCTCTTCCATTGAAGGTTCGCGCTGCGCGCTGCCAGTCTGTGCCATCGTCACGTCCGCCGCTTATGCTATCGGCATCGTCCGGACGCTCACCGGACTGCCGAATCATCGCTTAGGCTAGCGGAGCGTTACTGAAGTGTGAATCGCCCCCTTGAAGGTGCTTCAGTTTCACACAAGTTTGCTGGGCGTCGCCTCCAGCATTTCCAGAAGTCCTAAATGAAAAAGCCGGACGAATGGTCCGGCTTTTTCAGCACTTCCCCCGCCTGTCACGGAAGTTGATTAGTTCACCGCGTCCTTCAGGCCCTTGCCTGCCGAGAACTTCGGCACGTTGCGAGCCGGGATCTTCACTTCAGCGCCGGTCTGCGGGTTACGGCCGGTCGTCGCTTCGCGCTTGGAGACCGAGAAGTTTCCGAAACCAACAAGGCGAACGTCGCCGCCGTTCTTCAGTTCATTAGCGATGACCGAAAAAACCGCATCGACAGCAGCCTGGGCGTCAGCCTTGGAGAGCTTGGCGGCGTCCGCTACCGCGGAAACGAGTTCATTCTTGTTCATGGAGAATTCCCTTCCCTGTGAAAAGACCGGTGACTGACTCATCCGGCGAGGAGCAAACTTTAGGAAATCAACAGGAATACACCAAGCGGGAAAGCGCGGAATTCCGCGGTTTTTCCCGGGTTTCTGCGGGTTTCAGCAAAAAAGCCGGGTCAAAAACCCGGCTTCAGTTTGTTGACAAACCCTCGACGCACCTTTCCGGAGCCCGAGATTCACGGAACGTCTCAGATTCAAAGTGAGAACGGRTCGGAATYAACAAGCCTGATTTGAAGGCTCGCGGAACTTTGTCAGCAGTCTGAAGCCGGGTCAAAAACCCGGCTTTTTCGTCATGAAGCCTGTTTACGTGGCGTCAGTGGGCCAAAGTGGTCGCCGAAGCGTCCTCTGTCTTCGCTGCAACCGGCTCTACCGGCTCCACCCACTCGATCGGTTCCGGCATACGCGTGAGCGCATGACGGAGCACCTCACCTACCCTGCTGACCGGTACGATTTCGAGGCCGCTCTTCACGTTCTCCGGAATATCTGCGAGGTCCTTCGCGTTCTCTTCCGGGATCAGCACCTTCTTGATGCCGCCGCGAAGCGCTGCAAGCAGCTTCTCCTTCAGGCCACCGATCGGCAGCACGCGGCCACGCAGGGTGATCTCACCCGTCATGGCAACGTCCTTGCGGACCGGGATGCCGGTGAGCACCGACACGATCGCCGTCGCCATCGCGGTACCGGCAGACGGACCATCCTTCGGCGTTGCGCCTTCCGGCACGTGGACGTGGATGTCCCGCTTGTCGAACAGCGGCGGCTCGATGCCGAAGTCGATGGCACGCGAGCGGACGTAAGACGCAGCAGCCGAGATCGACTCCTTCATCACGTCGCGCAGGTTGCCGGTCACCGTCATCTTGCCCTTGCCGGGCATCATGACGCCTTCGATCGTCAGCAGCTCGCCGCCGACCTCAGTCCAAGCCAGACCGGTGACCACACCGACCTGATCCTCGCCCTCGGCCATGCCGTGGCGATAGCGCGGCACGCCGAGATAGTCGGCAAGGTTGTCCTTGGTGATCTTCACGGACTTCTTCTTCGTCCGCAGGATCTCCGTCACGGCCTTTCGCGCGAGCTTCATCAGTTCGCGCTCGAGGTTACGGACACCGGCCTCACGCGTGTACTGCTGAATGGCCAGGCGCAGCGCCTCGTCTGTAATCGAGAACTCCCTCGGCTGGAGCGCGTGGTCGCGAACCGCCTTGGGCAGCAGGTGCCGCTTGGCGATCTCAACCTTCTCGTCCTCCGTGTAGCCGGCAATACGGATGATCTCCATGCGGTCCATGAGCGGACCGGGGATGTTCAGCGTATTGGCCGTCGTCACGAACATCACGCCCGACAGGTCGTATTCGACCTCGAGGTAGTGATCCATGAAGGTCGAGTTCTGCTCCGGATCCAGCACCTCCAGCAGCGCCGAAGACGGATCACCGCGGTAGTCCTGGCCGAGCTTGTCGATCTCGTCCAGCAGGAACAGCGGGTTCGACTTCTTCGCCTTCTTCATCGACTGGATGACCTTGCCGGGCATCGAGCCGATGTAGGTGCGACGGTGACCGCGGATCTCGGCCTCGTCACGGACGCCGCCCAGCGCCATACGGACATATTCACGTCCGGTGGCTTTGGCGATCGACTTCGCAAGCGAGGTCTTGCCGACACCGGGAGGTCCGACGAGGCAGAGGATCGGACCCTTGAGCTTCTTCTGACGGCTCTGGACCGCCAGATACTCGACGATACGCTCCTTGACCTTGTCGAGACCGAAGTGATCAGCGTCGAGCACCTCTTCAGCGTATGCCAGGTCCTTCTTGACCTTCGAGAACTTCTGCCACGGAAGCGACAGCAGCCAGTCGAGGTAATTGCGGACCACGGTGGCCTCGGCAGACATCGGCGACATCGTCCGCAGCTTCTTCAGCTCGGCCTCAGCCTTCTCGCGTGCCTCCTTGGACAGCTTGGTCTTCTTGATGCGCTCCTCAATCTCGGAAGCCTCGTCACGGCCGTCTTCGCCCTCGCCGAGTTCCTTCTGGATCGCCTTCATCTGCTCGTTGAGGTAGTACTCGCGCTGGGTCTTCTCCATCTGGCGCTTGACGCGCGAGCGGATGCGCTTTTCCACCTGCAGCACGGAGATCTCGGCTTCCATGAAGCCCATCGCCTTCTCCAGACGGTCCTTGACCGAAAGGGTGGCGAGGATTTCCTGCTTCTCGGTGATCTTGATCGCGAGGTGCGATGCAACGGTGTCCGCCAGCTTCGAATAGTCGTCGATCTGGCTGGCCGCGCCCACGACCTCCGGTGAAATCTTCTTGTTGAGCTTCACATAGTTTTCGAAGTCGGCCACGACGGAGCGCGCAAGCGCTTCGATCTCGACTTCGTCCTCCACCGGCTCGACGAGCACGGCGGCCTCGGCCTCGTGAAACTCCTCACGGTCGAGGAACCGGTTGATCTTTGCGCGAGCAGTGCCCTCCACCAGCACCTTGACGGTGCCGTCGGGCAGCTTCAGCAGCTGCAGGACATTCGCGAGCGTGCCGACGTCGTAGATCGCGTCACCAGCAGGGTCGTCATCCGCAGCATTCATCTGGGTGGCAAGCAAAATCTGCTTGTCGGCACCCATCACTTCCTCCAGTGCGCGGATCGACTTCTCGCGGCCGACAAACAGCGGCACGATCATGTGCGGGAAGACGACGATGTCGCGCAGCGGCAGGACCGCGTAGGTGCCTTCGCCAGCAGACCTCGGTGATGTGGTCATAGTCCAACCTTTCATATCGCGACCGCCCAATGGCCAGCCGCGATTCTCGATATTAGCGACCGCGCGCCCTTCCGCCTACCTCCGGGGACCGAGGTTCACAGCACGGTAGAACTGGGCGGTCATCTCGACTGCTTAGTTGGAGTGGCATTACCCCAAGATCAAGGGCCACCCAAACGAAAGCGGCGCCTGTCGGCGCCGCTCCAAAGAATTCGGCAATCAGCAAGCGCATCAGGCGCTTGCGGCGCTGCCCTTTTCCTTTTCCGCGTAGATGTACAGTGGACGGGCGTTGCCAGACACCACCTCGTCGGAGATGACGACTTCCTGGACGCCTTCCAGCGCGGGCAGCTCGAACATGGTGTCGAGGAGGATCGCCTCCATGATCGAACGCAGGCCGCGAGCACCGGTCTTGCGCTCAATCGCCTTCTTGGCGATCGCCGACAGCGCGCTCTCGTGGAACGTCAGTTCCACGTTCTCCATCTCGAACAGGCGCTGGTACTGCTTGACCAATGCGTTCTTCGGCTCGGTCAGGATCTGGATCAGCGCAGCCTCGTCAAGGTCCTCGAGCGTCGCCAGAACCGGCAGACGGCCGACGAACTCAGGGATGAGGCCGAACTTCAGCAGATCCTCAGGCTCAACCTGGCGGAACAGCTCGCCCGTGCGGCGGTCTTCCGGAGCCTCGACAGTCGCGCCGAAGCCGATCGAGGTCTTGCGGCCGCGATCCGAAATGATGCGGTCGAGACCAGCGAACGCGCCGCCGCAGATGAACAGGATGTTCGAGGTATCCACCTGCAGGAATTCCTGCTGCGGATGCTTGCGGCCACCCTGCGGCGGAACCGAGGCAACGGTTCCTTCCATGATCTTCAGAAGCGCCTGCTGGACGCCCTCGCCCGAAACGTCGCGGGTGATCGACGGATTGTCCGACTTGCGGGAAATCTTGTCGATCTCGTCGATGTAGACGATGCCGCGCTGGGCGCGCTCGACATTGTAGTCGGCAGCCTGCAGCAGCTTCAGGATGATGTTCTCGACGTCCTCGCCAACATATCCGGCTTCGGTAAGCGTCGTGGCATCAGCCATCGTGAACGGCACGTCGATGATTCGTGCCAGCGTCTGCGCCAGCAACGTCTTGCCGCAGCCGGTCGGGCCGATCAGCAGGATGTTCGACTTCGCCAGCTCGACGTCCTGGTTCTTCGAGGCGTGCGCGAGGCGCTTGTAGTGATTGTGGACGGCCACCGACAGCACGCGCTTCGCGTAGGACTGTCCGATCACATAGTCATCAAGCACTGCGAGGATTTCCTGCGGAGTAGGAACGCCCTCGCGGGACTTCACCATCGAGGTCTTGTTCTCCTCGCGGATGATGTCCATGCAAAGCTCAACGCACTCATCACAGATGAATACCGTCGGGCCAGCGATCAGCTTGCGAACCTCGTGCTGGCTCTTGCCGCAGAACGAGCAGTACAGCGTGTTCTTGGAATCGCCGCCACCGTTGCTGACCTTGCTCATGTTATCCAAGTCCTTTCGGCCTTACTGGGGCCCGCAACAAGCGTGGCCTTTCAGGTCTAACATAATGGCGGGAACGCGCCCCTGCCAATGCCTATGTCCCGCCCGCGTCGGCCGGCACCCTTGAGAAGGCCGGTACTGCAGCGAACGCCAGCGTTCCAAATCGGAAAGCTACGCGGTCGAAACTCAACATAGGCTTAACGTAGGTCGTCACCCGTTCCGTGGGAACAGC
Source organism: Aminobacter sp. J44 (assembly GCF_007829415.1). Taxonomy (NCBI): domain Bacteria; kingdom Pseudomonadati; phylum Pseudomonadota; class Alphaproteobacteria; order Hyphomicrobiales; family Phyllobacteriaceae; genus Aminobacter; species Aminobacter sp. J44. The sequence goes on from NZ_VLJG01000019.1 coordinate 56,763, forward strand.
AAATTGTGACGGAAATGGCGCACGAGGCGAGAATTTTGCCTCATGCGCCATGCCTACATCAGTTACGTAGCGGAAGGAGCAGCGGCAGATGACGCTGTTTCGACGGCGTCGCGCGATTCGATGATCTGGTCGATCAGGCCGAAATCCTTGGCCTGTTCGGCAGTCATGAAGCGGTCACGCTCCAGCGCGGAGTGGATCGTCTCGTAATCCTGTCCGGTGTGCTTGACGTAGATCTCATTGAGACGGCGCTTCAGCGCTTCGGTCCACTGCGCATGAATAAGGATGTCCGTGGCCTGACCCTGGTATCCGCCGGAAGGCTGATGGACCATGATGGACGCATTCGGAGTGGCATAGCGCATACCCTTGGCACCAGCGCAAAGGAGCAGCGAGCCGGCAGACATCGCCTGGCCGACGCAGAGCGTCGAGACCGGCGGCTTGATGAACTGCATGGTGTCGTACATCGCCAGGCCCGAGGTCACGACGCCGCCGGGCGAATTGATGTAGAGGTTGATTTCCTTCTTCGGGTTCTCAGCCTCAAGGAAGAGCAGCTGCGCGCAAACGAGCGACGCCATACCATCCTCGATCGGACCCGTGATGAAAATGATGCGCTCCTTGAGCAGGCGCGAGAAGATGTCGTAGGCGCGCTCGCCCCGATTGGTCTGTTCGACCACCATCGGCACGAGATTCATGTAGTGTTCGACGGGGTCCCGCATCGAATGTCCCTTCCAGGAGATTATTACTCGGCCTGAAGGCCTGAATCGAAGTTTCTGTTCAGTCGCTAAATAGGATGCCCCATCCCGTTAGCGCAAGAGTATAGGCAGCGCAGGGTAAATGTGCGCAGGACAACTGCCGCAACGGCATGGATCAGACTCGTCCCTCGCGCAGCCACTTCTTCAGCCGCGGAAAGTCGTCCCGCTCAAGCGATTCAGCAACATGCTGGCCAACCGCCGCCCCGAACTTGTAGCCGTGCCCGGAGCAGGCCGAGACGATCGTGCATTTTTGCCGCTGCTGAGCAAAGAAGCGCTCGTCCTTCGTGAAGGTGTAGGCGCAGGTCACCGTGTCGGTGACCGTGTACTCGTCCACCTTAGCGATCGGCGGGGCAAACAGTTTGAGGATGTCGCGCCCCTCACCATCGTAAGGCACCCTGTTCCGGTCGGGATCGTCATCGGCAAAGCGGTGCGCCCCAGCGCCGAATTTCAGACCACCCTCGCCCGATGGCGGGATGATGTAGCCGTCGGTCGTGCCGCCGACGTCGAGGATCACCGGCGCGCGGGACCAGGCTTCCCTGAGGTCTGCAGGCGGTTCGAGATAGACGACAGCGGTACGCTGAACCGACAGTGTCGAGGCGAGATCAGGAAATAGCTTCGTCACCCACGCACCGGCGGTGACGACAACGTGATCCGCGGTGATCGTGCTGCCATCCGCAAGCCGCACCGTGCCGGTATCTGTCTCGATCTCTTCGACACGGACATGCTCGCGCAGGTCGCAGCCGTTACCGCGCAGCCACTCCGCAATGCCTGAGGCAATGCGCCGGCAATGCAGCGCCCCACCCTCGACAGAGTGAAAGGCATAGCGGAACGAGCCCGGCTCAAGGAATGGCCAGCGCTCGCATGCCGCATCCGGCTGCAGCAGCTGGAAATCCCAGCCGCCGGCGCTCATTCCCTCAAGATAGATTTCCGCCTCGTCGCCCTGTACGCGCGAGATGCACATGAAGCCGCGCGGATCGTAGTGGCTCTGGCCAAGGTCGCGCCAGAGTTCGTCCCAGGCGAGATAGGCGTCTGTGATCGCCTCGCCGTAACCAGTGCTGGCAGGATAGGCGCGACGGATGATGCGGTGATGGTCGCCGGAAGCCGACAGCGGGTTCGGGATCGACCCCTGCTCAAGCAACGTGACCTCGTGCCCGCGCCGGGTCAGCGCCCAGGCTGTCGATAGGCCGGCAATGCCGGCACCTACCACAGTCGTCTTCATGCGCCTCCCTCGCAGATGCACGGCTGCCTATGTGCGGATCACATATTCCTTGCGTGTCGTTTCAACGACTTCCCACGTGCCCTTGAAGCCGGGCCTGATGACGAAGGCGTCGCCTGCCCTCAACGTCCGGGATTCGCCGCCGTCTTCCGTCAGGATCGAGACGCCCGACAGAATGTGGCAGAACTCCCACTCGTCATAGGAGACGCGCCACTTGCCCGGCGTCGACTCCCACATGCCGGCATAGATGCCGCCCTCCGCCTCTTCGACGTTCCAGGTGCGGTGGACCGGATTGCCGGAAATGAGGCGGTCGGGGGCCGGAGCCCCCTCTTCCGCTTCGATGCCCGCAATCGAGATTGCGGCGAAGTGACTTGCGTACATCGGCTTACGCCTTTGCCAGTGCCTGCTCCAGGTCGGCAATGATATCAGCCACGTCCTCGATGCCAACCGAGATACGGATCACGTCCGGACCGGCGCCGGCAGCGACCTTCTGCTCGTCGGTGAGCTGGCGGTGCGTGGTCGAAGCCGGGTGGATGATCAGCGACTTGGTGTCGCCGATGTTGGCGAGGTGCGAGAACAGCTCGACGCCTTCCACGACCTTCACGCCGGCCTCGAAGCCGCCCTTGAGGCCGAAGGTGAAGACGGCGCCCGAGCCCTTTGGCGAGTACTTCTGCTGCAGGGCATGGTTCGGATCGTCCGGCAGGCCCGGATAGGAGACCCAGGCAACCTTCGGATGCGTCTTCAGCCACTTCGCGACTTCGAGCGCGTTGTCGCAATGGCGCTGCATGCGCAGCGGCAGCGTCTCGAGGCCGGTGGCGATCAGGAAGGCGTTGAAAGGCGAGATGGTCGGGCCAAAGTCGCGCAGGCCGAGCACGCGGCAGGCGATCGCAAAGGCGAAGTTGCCAAAGGTCTCGTGCAGGACGATGCCGGCATATTCCGGACGCGGCTCGGACAGCATCGGGTAGTTGCCCGACTTCGACCAGTCGAAGGTGCCGCCGTCGACGATGATGCCGCCCATCGAGTTGCCGTGGCCGCCGATGAACTTGGTCAGCGAGTGGACGACGATGTCGGCGCCGTGCTCGATCGGACGGACGAGGTAAGGGCTCGCCATGGTGTTGTCGACGATCAGCGGCAGGCCGTGACGGCGGGCAATGTCGCCGATCTTCTCGATGTCGACGAAGGTGCCGCCCGGATTCGCCAGGCTCTCGATGAAGATCGCGCGGGTGCGCTCATCGATCTGGCTCTCAAAGGAGTCGAAGTCCTGCGGGTCGGCCCAGCGGACCTCCCAGCCGAAATTCTTGAAGGCGTGGCCGAACTGGTTGATCGAACCGCCGTAGAGCTTCCGAGCGGCGACGAAGTTGTCGCCCGGGCGCATGATGGTGTGGAACACCAGCAGCTGGGCGCCGTGACCGGACGAGGTGGCGACGGCTGCGGTGCCGCCCTCGAGGGCTGCAACGCGCTCCTCCAGAACCGCCTGGGTCGGGTTCATGATGCGCGTGTAGATGTTGCCGAACGCCTTCAGGCCGAACAGCGACGCCGCGTGATCGACGTCATCGAACACGAAAGACGTCGTCTGGTAGATCGGCGTGGCACGAGCGCCGGTCGCAGGGTCAGGCTGGGCGCCTGCATGAACCGCGAGCGTATTAAAACCGGGCGTGCGCTGAGACATGGAATTCCTCCTGGCGGTTGTGTCGTTAGGGCATTGATCGCAAAGCCCACGCGCAAACGCAAAGAGGATTTTTCCCGAATCCGATCACGGATCCATTCGTCGTTCGGAAAACCGTGAGTTTTCCGAAAAAATTTTGCGCTCAGCGACTGCGGATGCCGAAGCTCTGGAAGCCGCTGCGAAGAAGCGGCTTCTTCGAGGAGATGACGCGGCTGTTGACGCCGTTCCAGCCGATCTCGCCGGCAAGGCGGGCGTACTCGATCTTCGGGCAGCGGTTCATCACCACCTTGAGCCCTTCCGCCTCGGCGCGCGCAGCCGCTTCGTCGTTGCGGACCGTCAGCTGCATCCAGATGACCTTCGGCTTCGGGTCGAGCGCGAGCGCTTCCTCGACGATCGGAGGCACCGCGCTCGAGGCGCGGAAAATGTCGACCATATCGATCGGCTCGGGGACATCCGCGAGCCTGGCATAGGTCATGCGGCCGAGGATCTCCTTGCCTGCGTGACCCGGATTGATCGGGTAGACGGTGTACCCCTTATCGATCAGGTACTTCGTCACGAAAAAGGACGGGCGCACGTCATTGGCCGAGGCGCCGACGATGGCGACGGTCTTCACCTCGCGCAGGATGCCGGAAATGTAGGAATTGTCGTAGTTGTCGTGGTTCATTTAAGGCGGCTTCTCTTCAATCTCGCATGGCCGCTCGAAGCGGCGCTGTTTTCAACTCATGAGGCGCTGCCGCCTACTTGCCCGTCCATTCCGGCGTGCGCTTCTCGATGAAGGCCGAGATGCCCTCGCAAGCGTCATGCGTCAGCATGTTCTCGACCATCACCCGCGCCGTGTACTCATAGGCTTCCGACAGGCTCATTTCGGCCTGGCGATAGAAGGCTTCCTTGCCGATCTTCAACGTCAGGGGCGATTTCGAGGCGATCGTCTCGGCGTACTTATTGACCACCTGCTGCAGGTATTCTTCCGGCACGATGCGATTGATCAGGCCGAACTCGCGCGCCGTCCCGGCGTCGATCTGCTCGCCTGTCAGCAGCATCTCCATCGCATGCTTGTTGGAGACATTACGCGACAGGGCAACCATCGGCGTCGAGCAGAACAGGCCAATGTTGACCCCCGGTGTGGCAAACGTCGCCTTGTCGGTGGCAATTGCGAGATCGCAGCTAGCAACGAGTTGACATCCCGCCGCGGTTGCAACGCCCTTCACTTCGGCTATGACCGGCTTTGGCAGGCGCACGATCGACTGCATCAGCGTGGCGCAGATCTTCATCGTCTGCTCGTAGAAGGCTTCGCCGCCGTCGGGATCAGAGCGGTGCGCCGCCAATTCCTTGAGGTCGTGCCCCGCGGAAAACACCTTTCCGGCAGATCCCAGCACCACGACGCGCACGGACGCATCGTCGCGTGCCTCGTCCAGCGCTTCCTGCAGCTCCGTCATCATCCGAACGGATAGTGCGTTCGCAGGAGGGTTCGCCAACGTCAGCCGCAGCACGCCTCCCGTCTGCTCCTTAAGGACCGGCCCTGGTGCCTCGTTCTGCTTTTCGATCGCCGCCATGCTGCTCACCCGCGTATCCATGCTTTTCTGGAAACTAAGCATGTGACGCCTTGAAGGAAAGCGGCGAAACGGCAAAAGTCCGCTCCAGCCACAGGTCCGGGAGGGAAATTCATGTCCGCGCTGACGCCAGTAATGAGCGCCGCCACGATCAACGAGTACCTGAACAAGGTCTTTCCGCAGCTCAACAACGGGCATCAGGACTACGAGGCGCTGGAGATTTTTCCCGGCGGCTGCACGGTGAGGCTCAATGCCTGCGAGCGCCACATCCGGCCCGGAGGCACCGTCTCCGGCCCTGCCCTGTTCGCGCTGGCCGACATCGGCGGCTATGTCTGCGTGCTCAGCCACGTCGGGCCGGACGCACTCTCGGTGACGACCAACCTCAACATCAACTTCATGCGCAAGGCAGAGCCCGGCCCGATCGACGGCAAATGCCGCATCCTCAAGCTCGGGAGGAGCCTGATGGTCTACGACATCGAAATCGTTGCCGGACCCGAGCAGCACATCGTCGCGCATGCGACAGGCACCTATTCCATTCCGCCGAAACGCAATTTCGATGTGGTAAAATAATACCGCATTTCTAAGGTGCTGTTTTAACTGGGTTCTTTTAGACATAGTCCGCCGCCGGCCGGTTGACGCGGTTTTGCGCCTCTTCTATAAGCCGCCACAAATGCGGAATGCCTCAAAAAGGGTGCCCGTATTCAGTTGCAGTCAGCTCGCTGCCCGCAACGCAAGCAACAAGAAACGCCTTTACCGCCGATGAGGCGGGAAGGATCAACCGAAAGCAGAAACCATGGCTACCTTTTCGCAGAAGCCTGCGGACGTGGTGAAGAAGTGGGTGCTGATCGACGCTGAGGGTGTTGTCCTCGGCCGTCTGGCAACCATTGTCGCCAACCGTCTCCGTGGCAAGCACAAAGCTACCTTCACGCCGCACGTCGACGACGGTGACAACATCATCATCATCAACGCCGACAAGGTCGTCCTGACCGGCCGTAAGTACACCGACAAGAAGTACTACTGGCACACCGGTCACCCGGGCGGCATCAAGGAGCGTACCGCTCGCCAGATCCTCGAGGGCCGCTTCCCGGAGCGCGTCATCGAGAAGGCCGTCGAGCGCATGATCCCGCGCGGCCCGCTCGGCCGTCGCCAGATGAAGAACCTGCGCGTCTACGCCGGTGCCGAGCACCCGCATGAGGCACAGCAGCCTGAGAAGCTCGATCTCGGCGCGCTCAACAGCAAGAACAAGAGGACCGCATAATGGCTGACCTTTCTTCCCTCGCCGAACTCGGCCAGGCGACGGCCGCTGCGCAGCCGGCAGCCCCGGTCCACGTCCAGAAGCTTGACGCCCAGGGCCGCGCCTACGCGACCGGCAAGCGCAAGGACGCCATCGCTCGCGTTTGGGTCAAGCCGGGCTCGGGCAAGATCATCGTGAACGACAAGGAGTACGACAAGTACTTCGCTCGTCCGGTCCTGCAGATGATCCTGCAGCAGCCGGTCGTCGCTGCGAATCGCGCCGGCCAGTACGACATCGTCGCTACCGTCGTTGGTGGCGGTCTGTCGGGCCAGGCTGGTGCCGTTCGTCACGGCATCTCCAAGGCACTGACCTACTACGAGCCGGAGCTGCGCGCTGTCCTCAAGAAGGGTGGCTTCCTCACCCGCGACAGCCGTACCGTCGAACGTAAGAAGTACGGTAAGGCCAAGGCCCGCCGTTCGTTCCAGTTCTCCAAGCGCTAATCGCGCCGGGATATCGGACAAAGAAAAAGCGGGCCTTTGGGTCCGCTTTTTTTGTTGCGCAGCGTCTGCATCCGTCCAATAGCTTCGTTCCACATCGTGGGAGACGCCAATGCCATCGAATGCAATCGACCGTGCCTTTACCGCAGGAAGCAATGTCGGCAGCGAAGCAGAGCCGACCTATGCGGGCGCCCTCTCCTTCATGCGTCGCCGCTACTCGAAGGACGTAGCTGGCGCGGACGCGGTCGTCTGGGGCATTCCGTTCGATGCGGCCGTCTCCAACCGGCCGGGCTCGCGCTTCGGCCCGCAGGCGATCCGCCGCGCCTCGGCGATCTTCGACGTCGACCCGCAGTACCCGTTCTATCTCGACCTGTTCGAGAACATGTCGGTCGTCGACTACGGCGACTGTCTTCTCGACTACGGCAATCATCAGGAGACGCCCGGACGGATCGAGCGCGAGGCCGCGCACATCCTCAGCCAGGCTGGCTTCCTGCTCTCTCTGGGCGGCGACCACTACGTCACCTGGCCGCTGCTGAAGGCACATGCGGCAAAGCATGGCCCGATGGCGCTGGTCCAGTTCGACGCGCATCAGGACACCTGGTTCGATGACGACAGCCGCATCGATCACGGCTCGTTCGTCGCCCGCGCCGCGCGCGCCGGCATCATCGACCCGTCGCGCTCGATCCAGATCGGCATCCGCACGCACGCGCCGGAAGATTGCGGCATCAAGATCATCTACGGCGAAGAACTCGAGGAGATGCGTGCGAGCGAGATCGCCGCGGCAATCCTGGAGCGCACGGCAGGCGCGAAGACGTACCTCACCTTCGACATCGACTGCCTAGACCCGGCCTATGCACCGGGCACCGGAACCCCGGTGGCCGGCGGTCCGTCGTCGGCGAAGATGTTGTCGGTGCTGCGCCAGCTCGAAGGGCTGGACATCGTCGGGGCCGATGTCGTCGAGGTTGCACCGGCCTACGATCATGCCGATATCACGGCGATTGCTGGCGCGACTGTCGCGATGCACTATCTTGGTCTTCTGGCACGCAGGAAAGCTGCCGCAGGCCGATCCTGAGAAACAGATTCAACTACCTGACAAAGAGAATCCGGCTGGCGACGTAAGTCGCTGGATTCGTTACAAAATCCGGAAAGTGGAAATGAAACCGAAAATCTTCATCGACGGCGAACACGGCACCACCGGCCTTCAGATCCGGCAGCGCCTTGCCGGGCGCACCGACCTCGAGATGCTGCCGATCCCCGAGGCGGAGCGCCGCAACGCCGACATGCGCCGCGACATGCTCCACGCCGCGGACATTGCGATCCTCTGCCTTCCGGACGACGCAGCGCGCGAATCCGTTGCCATGCTCGATGGCAACACGACGACGCGCGTGATCGACACCTCGACCGCGAACCGCGTCAATCCGGACTGGGCCTACGGCTTTGCCGAGATGGACAAGGAGCAGCGCGCGAAGATCGCTTCGGCGCGCTTTGTCGCCAACCCGGGCTGCTACCCGACTGGCGCGATCGGCCTGATCCGTCCGCTGGTCATGGCAGGGATCCTCCCGGCGAACTACCCGGTCAGTGTAAACGCCGTGTCCGGCTACACCGGCGGCGGCAAGCAGCTGATCGCGCAGATGGAGAACACGGAAGCGGCCGATCACATCGCCGCACCGCACTTCCTCTACGGCCTGACGCTCTCCCACAAGCACGTCCCGGAGATGAAGCTGCACGGCAAGCTTGACCGCGCGCCGATCTTCGCGCCGAGCGTCGGCCGGTTTGCGCAGGGCATGCTGGTTCAGGTGCCGCTTCATCTGGACCTTCTGGCTGAGGGCGCGACGCTCGCCCGCATCCATCAGGCTCTGGCGGATCACTATGCCGGCCAGAACATCGTCGAGGTGATGCCGCTAGATGCCGCCAAGTCGATGCCGCGCATCGACCCGACCGCGCTCAACGACACCGACCGGATGCAGCTCTACGTTTGCGGCACGGAAGGCAAGGGCCAGGTCAATCTGGTCGCGGTGCTCGACAATCTCGGCAAGGGCGCTTCGGGCGCTGCCGTCCAGAACATGGAACTGATGCTGAAGAACTGACCCGACTTTACGGACTAAGAAAAAGGCGGCCTTCTGAGCCGCCTTCAGACTGCTGACAAACCTCTGGCTTCGGCCGGAGGTTTTTGATTCAGTGGGGCATGCTGAAGAAGCCTGCTCCCGAACAGACGGCGCTCGAGATAGTGACGCTYGAGAGCCTGGTGCCGAAGGATCACCTGCTGCGCAAGATCGACGCGGTGATCGACTTTTCCTTCATCCACGATCGTGTCGCGGGGCTCTACTGCCCCGACAACGGCC
>NZ_VLJG01000020.1:0-59728 GCF_007829415.1 Aminobacter sp. J44
CGCGGCCTCATGAAGGTAACGTGGCAATGCCTGCTGGCAGCCGCCAGCCAGAACATGAAGAAGATCGCCCTGGCACTCACCCGCCAGCCCCGCCTGGCGGGGGCATGAGGCCCTCTCGCCCCTTCATTATCTTCACTTCGTCAGGCGCCGGCAGCGCCCCYGCGCTCTGTCATCCCGCCCAAACGAAAAMCCCGCCAAAAAAATCGGCGGGTTTGTCAGTGGTCTGAGGGGCCCGATCGGACCCCTTTTCATTTCACCAGATTCTTGGAGAAAAATTTCAGGCTGACTTGCGCAGCGCCGCATTGGTCGAGAGGCGCGTCAGCATCTCCTCGGCTTCCGCGCAACGCTCGGTGCGGTCAATGAAGCCGCCGCCGAAGACGCGGGCAGCATCGCCGTCGTCAGAATAGAGTACGCAAGCCTGGCCCGGTGCGACGCCGCTCTCGCCGTCGACGAGCTCGACCCAGACGGTGCCATCTTCAGAGTGAAGGACGGCAGGGCGGGGCGGACGCGTCGAACGCACCTTGGCGTAGAGCTCCATTCCGCCGGCCGGGATTTCCGCCAGCGGGCCGTCGCCCAGCCAGTTGACGTCTCGCAGAAACAGCTTGTGCGTCTCGAGCGCCGAACGCGGGCCGACGATGACGCGGGCGTTCTCGGGATCCAGGTGAACGACATAGAGCGGCTCGCCCGAGGCAATGCCGATGCCGCGGCGCTGGCCGATCGTGTAGCGCAGGATGCCTTCGTGCTGACCAAGCACGCGCCCGTCGATGTGGACGATGTCGCCGGGCGTTGCCGCCGCCGGCTTCAGCTTGGCGATGATGTCGGTGTACTTGCCCTGGGGAACGAAGCAGATGTCCTGGCTGTCCTGCTTGTTGGCGACAGACAGGCCCATGGCGAGTGCTGCCTCGCGCACCTGCGGCTTCGACATGCTGCCGAGCGGGAAGCGCAGGAAGTCGATCTGCTCCTGCGTCGTGGCGAACAGGAAATAGCTCTGGTCGCGGTCGGCATCGACCGGGCGGTAGAGGGCGCGGTGCTTGCCGTTGGGTGCGGAGCGAATGTAGTGGCCGGTCGCGAGCGCATCGGCACCGAGTTCGCGCGCGGTCGACAGAAGGTCGGCGAACTTGACGGTCTGGTTGCAAGCGACGCACGGGATCGGCGTCTCGCCCGCGACATAGCTTTCGGCGAAGGGATTGATAACCGCCTCGCGGAAACGCTGCTCGTAATCGAGAACATAATGCGGGATGCCAAGCGTCTCGGAGACGCGACGTGCGTCGTCGATGTCCTGGCCCGCGCAGCAGGAGCCCGCGCGATGCACGGCCGCGCCATGATCGTAAAGCTGCAGCGTCACGCCGACGACATCGTAGCCTTCCCGTTTCAGCAGGCCCGCGACAACAGACGAGTCAACGCCGCCAGACATGGCGACGACGACGCGGGTATCTTCAGGGCGTCCGGGAAGGTCCAGGCTGTTCATAGCTAAACGGGTCCTTGACAAGGGGTACGAGGGAAGTTCCTCCGTCCCGTCGAGAGGCTAAATGACTCGGCGGGCTGGGCAGGTCAAGCGCGGACCGGCAGCCSSCAAATTCGCCACGAACCGTTCGTTCGAATTTGTTTCAATGGCCTGCGCAATCACTAACCGCGGATTCATAAACGTTACCTATGCCTTAGCGAGCGCTTAGGCAATTTTTAAAGCCGTCGCGCTAACTTCTCCGTGATTGGGTCCTTGAGTTTGTGTAGAGAGTACCATGACCGATCTGGTTAGGCCGCGGGTCAAGTATGTCATCGGACCAGATGGCAGCCCGCTTACGATCGCCGATCTTCCTCCGTCGAACACGAGGAGATGGGTGATCCGGCGAAAGGCCGAAGTGGTCGCTGCCGTCCGCGGCGGGCTGCTTAGCCTGGAGGAAGCATGTCAGCGCTACAAGCTGACGGTGGAAGAGTTCCTGTCCTGGCAGGCTTCCATTGACGAGTATGGGCTTGCCGGACTTCGCACGACGCGGATCCAGCAATACCGGCACTAGCCATTCGCGCCAGATCCACACTGGACTGGCGCAAACCACCGACCAGCTTCCGCGGGCCTTAACCGGGTCTGGCGAAGTACGGAACGAACCCGGCGCTTGCGCCGGGTTTTTCGTTTTGGGCCGGTGTCAGTTCAGGCAGGGCAGGCGGGCAATCCCCGGGCAAGGCGGCTGGGCGCAATCAGATAAAAAGAAAGCCGGCTTGCGCCGGCTGCTGAAGGACGAGGAACTTTAAGATCGACGGATGTCAGCCGATCATCGCGGAGCGGGCACTTGCGCCGGCATCGATATCACGACCGCGTGACTCCAGCATCTCGGCGCGGGCGAGCTCGGCTTCGGCTTCCTCCAGTGCGGCATTTGCGGCCTCGCGCTGCATGCGCAGGTCGTTCTGCGAGTTGCGCAGATTATCGCGGCGCTGACGGGCGGCCTTGGCGAAGGTCGGATATGCGAAATGGTTTTCGTCGGTGATGCCCGCTTTTTTCTCTTCGGAGGCGATCTGCAGCTCAAGCTCCGTCGCCATGCGGTCGAATTCAGCGATCATCATGTCCAGCTGCGCGAGTTGCTTGCGCTTCTCGTTGACTTGAAACTGCTTCAGCCGAACCAGGTTCTCACGTGACTTCATCACTCGCTACTCCTGAACGCGTTGGTTACGCCATCACGGCGGAACCGACCCCCTCTGCCCCCGTGGACTGAACCAGTCCGGAAACAAATTACTAAGAACTGCCTGACGCGGTAACCATTCGTTTACGCGCATTGTTAATCATAGGCGAAAGGGCTTAAGGGCGGGTAAAGACGCCCGGCCCATCCACCGTCGCAAAGTGACTCTTGATGAGGCTCTTAGCGGCAAACGTTAATCCAATACGTTAGAAGCCGCTCTCGGAGATTCAGGTTTTGATTCAATGAGATGCGGCCGGTAGCTGAGACGGACGAATATCGCTTGCACAACTGAATCAGATTTTGTTAACCATTGTGTGGCAGCATCCGATTCAGGCAATAACCGTTCCGATACCGGACGCTGGCCTAACCCGGATTCGCGGCGGGAAAGGGGACATTTATGCGCGTTCTGCTCATTGAAGACGACAGTGCGACCGCACAGAGCATCGAGCTGATGCTAAAATCAGAGAGCTTCAACGTCTACACCACCGACCTCGGCGAAGAGGGGGTGGATCTCGGCAAGCTCTACGACTACGACATCATCCTTCTCGACCTGAACCTGCCGGATATGTCTGGCTACGAGGTGCTGCGCACGCTGCGCCTGTCGAAGGTCAAGACGCCGATCCTGATCCTGTCGGGAATGGCCGGCATTGAGGACAAGGTCCGCGGCCTGGGCTTCGGCGCCGATGACTACATGACCAAGCCGTTCCACAAGGACGAGCTGATCGCCCGCATCCACGCGATCGTCCGCCGTTCGAAGGGCCACGCCCAGTCGGTCATCCAGACCGGCGACCTGGTGGTGAACCTCGACGCGAAGACGGTGGAAGTCGGCGGCCAGCGCGTGCATCTGACCGGCAAGGAATACCAGATGCTCGAGCTGCTCTCGCTACGCAAGGGCACCACGCTCACCAAGGAGATGTTCCTCAACCATCTCTATGGCGGCATGGATGAGCCGGAGCTCAAGATCATCGACGTGTTCATCTGCAAGCTGCGCAAGAAGCTTGACGCTGCTTCCGGCGGCCAGAACTACATCGAGACCGTCTGGGGCCGTGGCTATGTGCTGCGCGAGCCCGAGGAAATTCGCGAAAGCGCCTGACAAAAATCAGGCCGTTCTCCATACGTCCTTGCGGATGCATGGATGACGGCCTCGCGCGTCCCCAGCGCCGATAATGCTGCGATTGGAACTAAAGGCTGCTGACGAAAGTCGGCAGCCTTTTCGTTAGCGGGCTGGCGGCGTCGTCAGGCTGCCGCGCTCATCTCGCGGAAACTCTCCAGGAGGAGGTTTCGGTCAAACGGCTTGAGGATGTAGCCGGCCGCACCCGCACGCTTGGCGCGCATGATGTTTCCGACGTCGAACTCGATCAGGCAGAGCAGGATGCGCGGGCGTACCCCTGCCGGCATCGCCGAAATGCGGCGGATCAGGTCGACCGTATCGATGTCCGGAAGGCCGTAGTCGACGACGACGATGTCCGGCATTTCGGCCGAGCAGATCGCCAGCGCCTCGTGGCCATCGGAGGCCTCGATAACCAGCATGTCCATGCTTGTCAGAATCCGCTTCGCGACTTTGCGAATGACGGATGAATCGTCAACGATCAAACAGCGCTTCATCAAGACACCCCCGCGTCCCCGCCGGGGAGGGTCCCCGGCGTCTGGGTTCAACCTACAGGGGCAACGTAAACAACGCGGAAAGCGGTGTGCTGAAGAAGAGATTAATCGTCAGCCGCCTTGCTCTCAGCGGTGAGGGTGATCTCCTCCGCGGAGGCGCGGATGTTGATCGTCATGCCGGCCTCGCGTGCAAGCAGGATGGTGTAGTAGGGCTGAACCGCATGCGCGTCGATCGGCTCCTCGGGCTTCACGCCCGAGTGCAGCTCGAGGAAGCGGGCTGGGACGCGGACCATCGGACCCTTGGCGGTCAGCGTGAAGCGCGGCGAGGTTTCGAGATCATGCAGCTCGGCCGTCAGCTTGCCGCCGCGGGGAATGGCCGCATTGGCGATCAGGATCAGGTTGAGCAGCAGCTTGACCTTGTTCTTCGGCAGGTAGGCGCGGCCGCCAATCCACTCGAACTCCGGCTTCTCGTTGGCGAGGAACGCCTTGGCGACGGCTTCAGCGTCGCCGGTGTCAATCTGCATCCCGGCCGAGCCGGCGGCGCCAAATGCGATGCGGGCGAACTGGAGGCGGGCCGAGGCATTCTTGGCGCTGCTGCGGATCAGGCGCATCGCATCCTCGTCGGCGCCGCCCTCATCCAGGAGTTCCAGACCGTTATTGATGGCTCCCACCGGAGAGATGATGTCGTGGCACACCCGGCTGCAGAGGAGCGCAGCGAGTTCCGGCGCGGTTAGCGTGAGAATGTCGGCCATCGAAGATAGATCCCTCTAAGCGAAGTCAGTCGGTCGGAGTCCGGAAGCAAACCCTGCTGGGCGGTGGCGAATCACCGGCCGGACGTTGCCAAATTGGTTACACAGCATCCAATGCCGGACAAGGAATTGGGCGCAATTGCTGGGCCTTTAGGCTCATTGGGAATGGTTAATGATTGGATAAGGTTTGCGTCATAGTTTTTCCTGGTTCGGCGTGTGGGTGTGGTCGGACGGCCAGCGGGGGAGCAACCGCCGGTTCCGCTCGACAGAGGAGATTGGAAACATGTCCTTCAGGCTTTTCCTCCGTGAGATGTTCCGCCTTGTGGCCGGGGCGCTCGTAGCGATGGTGCTCGCCTTCACGATGCCGGCATCAGCTCAATCCTCGGGTGACACCTATACTGCCCAGGAGATCGTCGACTCGGGCCACCAGTTCTTCGGCGCGGCCGCCGGCGGGCTGGCAAGTGTCATCGAGCAGGTATTCGCGAACCACGGCCTGCCCAATGGCTATATTCTGGGCGAGGAGGGCTCTGGCGCCCTCATTGGCGGCCTGACCTACGGAGAGGGCACGCTCTACACCAAGAATGTCGGGGACCACCCGGTGTTCTGGCAGGGCCCGTCGCTCGGTTGGGATTTCGGCGGGCAGGGCTCGCGCGTCATGATCCTGGTCTACAACCTCGACAGTATCTCCAGCCTTTACGCGCGCTACGGTGGCGTGGCGGGCTCGGCCTATGTCATCGCCGGCCTTGGCTTCAACGTGCTGAAGAACGGCAACACGCTGCTGGTGCCGGTGCGCACGGGCGTCGGCGCACGGCTCGGCGTCAATGTCGGCTACCTGAAGCTGACCGACCGCCCGACCTGGAACCCGTTCTAAAGACACAGTACGGCGCAAATCGTCGTGCCGAGCCGCGCGACGCTGGATTCTGCCGGCGTCGTTGTGGCACATAGGGCGCTTGAAACCGCGACTTCACGAGCGCGGCTGGGAGTGGACGGACGATCGTGATCCAGACTGCGCTCTTCTTCATTCTGGGCTTCCTCACGGCAATGTTCATTGCCGTGCTCGTTGCGCCTGCAATCTGGCGGCGCGCGGTCGTGCTGACCCGGCGGCGCATCGAGGCGTCGATGCCGCTGAAGCTTAACGAAATCAGGGCGGAAAAGGACATGGTCCGTGCCGAGGCGGCCGTCCAGATCCGCAAGCTGGAAATGACGATCAAGTCCCTGAACGAAAAGAACATCGAAGCAGCTCTCGAAGCTGAGCGGCGCGACGAGGAAATCAGGGAATTGAACCGGGAGCGCGCCGAACGCACCGAGAAGATTGCGGAGCTCGTCGAGCGCGGTAGTGAGCTTGAGCAGGCGTTGGCGAGCCGGGTGCAGGAGATCGAGGCGCTTGCCGCCCGTCTGGCCGAGCATGAGACCCAAATCAAGGCGCAGGAAGAAGAGATCCGCAAGCTCGGCGACATGTACGACGAGGCGAGTTTTGCCGCCTCCAGCCGGCAGATCGAGCTGGTGGGACAGGAAGCGAAGATCGAGCAGATGCTGCAGGATCTCGCTGCCGCCAAGTCAGCCCGCAATGCCGCCGAGCAGAAGGCCCGTGAGGCCGCTTCTGAGACCAAGGCACAGCGCGTGGCGCTGACGGAGGAGCAGAAGAAGTCGGCGTCATTGCAGAAGCAGGTCGACCGCCTGACCAAGCAGCTCGCAGAGCTCGAGGACAAGCTCGGAAGGCGCGAGCGGGAGCTGGAGCGGCTGAAGGAAAGGCTCAAGGACGACGCCAAGCCTGAGCGGGTGCTGCAGGCTGAGCTTGGCGATGAACGGGACCGTCGTGCAGGACTTGAAGTGCGGGTTGCAGCCCTCACGGAAGAGAACCGGCAGATGCGCGCCGAACTTGGCAAGCTCAAGCGTGCGGGCGTCGACTCGTCAGCCCATGCGCGTGCCAACGAGCAGCTGCGCCAGCAGATCACTGAGCTTGCAGCTGAGGTTGTCGCGCTTACGGCGCGCATCGAAGGTCCGGAGTCTCCGATCAATCGCATTCTCGCCAAGGACAAGGCCGGCAAGGCTCAGGAAGGCCGCGTCAGCCTCGCCGAGAGGATCCGCATGCTGCAGCAGCAGCCGGCACCCGCGCCTTCCAAGCGCAAGGCTAGCTGAGGTTCTTCGCGTCAGCCGCGCCACATCCGGTGCAGCGCGATCGCCGAGGCTGCAGCCACGTTGAGGCTGTCGAAACTCGACGACATCGGTATACGCACCGTCTGCAGCCGCTGCATCAGTTCCGGCGGCAGGCCGTCGCCCTCGCTTCCAAGCAACAGTGCGTTCTTTTCAGCCGGCGGCAGCTTCGTGATGTCGTATTCGCCCTTCGGCGAGAGCGCGACCTGGCGAAAGCCGTGGCGGTCGAGCGCCBGCGACAGAGTGAGGGCACTGTCGGCAAAAGCGAATGGCACCTTCAGCGCCGCCCCGACCGAAACGCGGATTGCCTTCCTGTAGAGCGGATCGCAGCAGGTGCGGTCGAGCAATACGGCGTCTGCCTCGAAAGCGGTTGCATTACGGAAGATCGAGCCGACATTGTCGTGGTTGGAGATGCCCACCAGCGCCACCACCAATGCGTGGGAGGGGAGGGAGGTGAGCAATTCATCGGCGCTGATGTCCGCCCGCCGCCTGCCAAGCGCCAAGATACCACGGTGGATGTGGAAGCCAGCGATGCGGTCCATTACCTCCTGCGACGCCACGTAGACCGGCAGGTCAGCAGGCGCGAGCGCGAGGGTCTCCTGCATGCCGGCCAAACGCGACTCCAGGATCAGAACCGAGCACGCCTCGAACCGCCGCGCCGCGAAGAGGACGTTGAGGACCACCTTGCCCTCGGCAATGAACAGCCCCTCGCGTCCGATGAGGTCTCGTTCGCGGATGGCGTGATAGGCGACGACGCGCGGATCGTTCGGATCTTCGATGCGAATGGGTTCGGCTGGCATGGGCTTCCCGCAACTTCAAGCAGGCCGATCCATAGCGCAGGCGACACGAAAGCTAAACGCCGCACGATCCGCGTACGACGTTCAGGATCCCGATGCGGCGGAGGGCTGAGACTACGCCGCTTCCTTGCTGCCGAAATACCGGTCCAGTGTTTTCAGGACGCCGCGCACTTCCTCGCAGGTCGTCGAGTAGTAGATCATCTGCCTGTCGCGCCTCGTGTTGACGAGGCCCATGGCGCGCAATTTCGCCAGGTGCTGCGACAGTGCGGATTGGCTGAGGTCAACCTTTTCCGCGAGCTCCCCCACGGACATTTCTCCCTGGAGCAGGTGGCAAAGGATCGCGAAACGTTTGCCATTGCCAATTGCAGAAAGAAACTCCGCCGCCGTTTCGGCGTTGTGAACAAGTTCTAGTGATACCATTACTTCCCCGCTGTCGCCAAAAGCATCGGTCGCCAGGGGGCAGTGGCACCGACGAAAAATGGCAACGCAACCGTTGAGGTCACGCTGCATACAATTACCTCGAAACCCGCTAATATTACAAGCGGAAATGTGCGCGCGAGGCACTGACTAAAGCGCGAGCGGCGGCAGCCATTTCTACCAGAGCGAGCCGAACCTGTTTGGCCTCCTGCAGCGGCTTGTCGAAGAATATGCGGACACACCTCTCGCCCGCGACAAGGTCGAATCCCTCGGCGTCGATACCGGTCATTTCCCAGCCTGACGCCGGCTCGGAAGCCTTGCCGTAGTGCGTTGCGTAGAGGCTGACGGCGTCCGCATGGTCCTTGTTCATATGCTCGACGACACTGGGCTCCATAGCCGCGACGGCGTCGATTGCGGGGCTGTTCGTCAGCAGTTGTTCTGCCCCCAACGCGTAGGCCTTCCCGAACCCACCGTTGAGGCTCGCGTTCAGTGGCACCAGACGAAAAAACGAGAAATCGGCAAAGCCTGAATACAGTCTGGACTTTGAATGGCGGGACAGGAAGCGCCACCTGACGCGTTCGAGTTGCGGCGCATCTGCCGCAACCTTCTCAGCGCGGCAGGCGATCGTCATGCGCGGATAGGCGAGGGGATCGCCCTTTCCGGGCTCGCCGACCAGCAGTGAGCAGCGCGGATCGGCCAGAAGGCCGCCGGTGTGGGCGGCAAGCGTCGAGATCAGGGTGATCGAGGTGCCGTCATGGTCGGTGGCGACTGCGATGCGGCTGACAGAGGGAGCGCCTGTTGCGGGATCAAGAAATGCGAGGGCACCAAAGCGGGCGGTGCGCAGCAGCGTCTTGGCGAGGCGGATCGCCTCGTCGTCGGTCGGGCGCAGAACGTCCTTTTTGGTTTCGGTCATCGCCTGAAGCTCGAACAGTTGGGGCAGGAATAGCGCGCAGTACGCTTCTCAACAATCGAAGGATTGTGTCGGTCCGGCGGCGCTGGGAAAACACCGCCGGACCTAAGCTTGTCTTACCGAGGCGCCATACGGATCGCGCCATCGAGGCGGATCACTTCGCCGTTGAGCATCTGGTTCTCGACGATGTGCAGAGCAAGTGCACCGTACTCGGACGGCTCGCCCAGACGCGACGGGAATGGCACTTGCTGGCCGAGCGAAATCTGCGCCTCCTCTGGTAGTGCGGCGAGAAGGGGGGTGCGGAAGATGCCCGGTGCGATGGTCATCACGCGAATGCCCGAGCGCGACAAGTCGCGAGCGATCGGCAGGGTCATGCCGACAATGCCGCCCTTGGAGGCGGAGTAGGCGGCCTGGCCGATCTGCCCGTCATAAGCAGCCACGGAAGCCGTATTGACGATGACGCCGCGCTCGCCGCTCTCCATCGGATCGAGCTTTTCGGCGCGCACGGCAAACAGGCGGATCATGTTGAAGGAGCCAAGCAAGTTGATGGTGATCACCTTGCGGAACAGCTCGAGCGAGTGGGCGCCTTCCTTGCTGGTCGTGCGGGCGGCAACGCCAATGCCGGCGCAGTTAACGAGGATGCGTGCGTCGCCCAGCTTCGAACCGACCTCAACGAACGCGGCCTCTGCGTCGGCCTCGCTCGACACGTCGCATTTGACAGCGAGACCGCCGATGTCGCGCGCGACCGCTTCCGCCTTGTCGAACGCGACGTCGAACAGGGCAACCTTCGCGCCCTTCGCTGCCAGCGCCCGTGCGGTCGCCTCGCCAAGACCCGAACCGCCGCCCGTGACGACCGCTACCTGACCCGATGGGTTCATGAATTCTCCTCCGCAGAGATTGTTATGTGAAAGAACAATATCGTCATCTTAGATCATATCTGCAGTTTCGGGAAACCCGGAATGGCGAGATGAACGTTGATGAAGGGAACTCAGTCGCCGGAGTCGAACCCGGGCGCGGCCCTGTCAGGCGGCCGGCGCCTGCGTGTCCTGTTCCGGCCGATAGATCTCGACCCGGTTCCTTCCGCGCTGCTTGGCGAGGTAGAGCGCCTTGTCGGCCCGGGAGATCAGCGAGGTCAGATCGTCCTGGCCATTGGACTCCAGCGAAGCGATGCCGATGCTGGTGGTCGTGGAAGTGGAGCTGCCGTCCTCCGCCATGACAGTCACCCGCTCAACCGCGCGGCGCAGGCGCTCTGCAACAGCGAGCGCTGCGGATTCATCTGCGCCGACGAGGAGCGCGGCAAATTCCTCGCCACCAAGGCGGCCGAACAGCTTGTCGGAAGAGAGAGCCGTCTCCGCTGCCGCCGCAAAGGCCGACAGAACCTTGTCGCCCATCAGGTGGCCGTAGCGGTCATTGATGGCCTTGAAGTAGTCGATGTCCATCATCAGTAGCGCCACTCTTGCATTGGCGGGCTGGTTGCCAAGCTGTTGCTCGGCCTGCTCCAGGAAAGCGGCACGCGACAGCACGCCAGTCAGTGCGTCGTGGCTGGCGGTGTGGTTGAGACGCTGCAGCAGGTCCTCTCGAGCGGCGTTGACGCTGGCGACCGCGAGCGGCGCCAGCACGATCATGGCGATGGCGAGGCGGATCGAGATGGTCGCAGCGAGCGGATCGGCGATCGACGCGAACTCGTGGAAACCCAGGCTCGCGCCGGCGAGTTGGATGATGCTGGAGAGGAGCGTCAGCGTCGCGGTGGTGAAGAGGCTGTAGCTCAGCGCGCACCAGATCAGCGCCGGGATCGGGTAGGCGAAGGCGCCGGGGCCGCGGACCAGCCAGGAGGTCACCAGTAGTGCGATGAGCGCGATCGCGGGAAGCCAACGGTACGGATCGCGGGCGCGCCGCACGATAGCGCGCAACTCCGACTTACCGCTCCAGGTGAGCAGCGTCGGCAGGATCACGAGCAGGTTCACCAGCTCGGTGGTGAACCAGACCGTGAAGCCGCCGATGATGTCGCGTTGGAACATTAAATGCGACACGCCGGTGCCGATTACTGCTGAGAATGCCGAGGTGAGGACCGCGATGGCGAGCAGGCAGACAATCGCAATTGGCCGGTTGAGAAAGCGGTCCTCCGGCTTCAGCCGCATATAGAGGTGGAAGCCGAGCAGGACCTCGGCGATGTTCGCAACCGTCAGCCACACGGTGATGCCTAGCGAGTTGCCGGTGAGGAGGTCCGCCGCGACGTAGGCGACGAACGCGGCGATCCAGTTGGCTGGCGTGGCGAGTTCCCGGTTGCGCACCATCAGCCCGAGAAGGATCGCGTTGGCCGGCCAGATCGCAGCAAGGAACCCAACCGGCCGCGTCAGTATGCCGAAAAGCGATGCAGCCAGAACGATCGAACCCACTAGCAACACGTCGGCCAGTGAATTCGGCAGGACCCGCGCCGAGTACGTCTTATGCGATGTCCTCATACGCCTCACCCCATAGAAGAGACCGGGTTGACCAATCTCTCCTACAAGTTCACGAAGCGTTAAATCGACGATATGTGTTGTGAATACTTATCGTCGCAGGCCTGCGCTTAACGTCGCAGAACCGCGCCCAGCACATCGCGCACGCCGATCGCGCCGAGGAAGCGCGAGGACTCGTCGAACACGGCGACCGGCGCCGTCTGCGACTGCTGCATTGCCTGCATCACCGCGCGCAGCGACGTCCCCGGATTTGCCCAGTAGACCTCGTGCGCGTCCGGCGGCAGCTGCTCGAACGGGTCACAGGCTGCCCAGACGGCCGCCTGGTCGTTGCGCTCGGCGGCAATGACGAGGTTGTTCTGGTCCAGCCGGAAGCGAGTCGTCTTGCGGCGGTCGAGCCAGACCCAGCCGTCGGCGTCCTTTTCGAGATCGCGCATGTCGCGCATCACGTTCCACGCGGTCAGGACCGACATCGGGTTCACGTTGGCGATGAACTCGCGGACATAGTCGTTGGCCGGGTTCAGCACGATCTCTTCAGGCGCGCCCGTCTGGACGATGCGGCCGCCTTCCATGATGGTGATGCGGTTGCCGATCTTGAGGGCCTCCTCGAGATCGTGGCTGACGAAGATGATCGTCTTCTTCAGCCGCTTCTGCAGTTCGATCAGCTCGTCCTGCAGCTTGGTGCGGATCAGCGGGTCAAGCGCCGAGAAGGGCTCGTCCATCAGCAGGATTGGCGCCTCGGTGGCGAAGGCGCGGGCAAGACCGACGCGCTGCTGCATGCCACCGGACAGCTCATGGGCGTATTTCTTCCCCCACTGCGTCAACCCGACCAGATCAAGCTGCTTCTTCACGCGTTCCTGGCGCTCGGCGAGCGGCACGCCGGCCAGCTCGAGGCCAAAGCCGACATTTTCTTCCACCGTGCGCCACGGCAGCAGCGCGAACTGCTGGAACACCATCGCCACCGACTCGCGGCGGATGCGGCGCAGGTCCTCTTCGCTGCACGACGCGACGTCGGTCACCTTGCCACCGCCGTGGACCAGCACCTGGCCGCGGGTGACCTTGTTGAGGCCGTTGACGGCGCGCAAAAGCGTCGACTTGCCGGAGCCCGACAGGCCCATCAGCACGGAAATCTCGCCTTCGTTGACGGTGAGGCTGGCGCCGGCGCAGCCGAGCACCGCGCCCGTCTTGTCGAGGATGTCGGCGCGGCTTGCGCCCTGGTCGATCATCTTGATGGCCGCAGCCTGGCTGTCGCCGAAAACGATGTCGACGTTCTTGAATTCAACCGCTGCCGTCATTTGGAACCTGCCTGCCCGATGCGGGCGATGCGGTCGAGGATGATCGCGAGGACGACGATGGCAAGGCCCGCTTCAAGTCCAAGTGGAATATTCACCGAGTTCAGTGCCCGCACGACCGGACGGCCAAGGCCGTTGGCGCCGATCAGCGCGGCGATCACAACCATCGACAGCGACAGCATGATGCACTGGGTGAGGCCCGCCATGATGGTCGGGAGCGCCGATGGCAGCTCCACCTTCCAAAGAAGTTGCCGCTTGGTCGCGCCGAAGGATTGCCCGGCCTCCAGCATCGGCTTCGGCACCGAGGTGATGCCGAGATAGGTGAGGCGGATCGGGGCAGGGGCGGCGAAGATGATGGTCACGATCAGGCCCGGCGCGATACCGAGGCCGAACAGGATCAGGACCGGGATCAGGTAGACGAAGGTCGGCAGCGTCTGCATCAGGTCGAGGATCGGCTGCAGGATGCGGTAGACGCGTTCGTTGTGGGCGGCCCATATGCCGACCGGCACGCCGATGGCCATGGAGCAGGCCGCCGCGGCAACGACCAGCACGAGTGTCTCGACCGTCTCCTTCCAGAGGCCCTGGTTGATGATGAAGAGCAGCCCGAGGATGACGCCGATGACGAGCCCCCACGAGCGGCGCAGCGCCCAGGCCAGCGCCGCAATCAAAACCACCACCACGATCGGCGGCATCCAGAGGAGGAGGTTGACGAGTCCGTTGAGGACGGTGGACAGGATGTTGGCCAGATTGTCGAAGAACCACGCAAAATTGGTGGTCAGGAAGTCGAAGAATTCACGACCCCAGCGCCCGACCGGGATCTTCCAACTGGCAACGAGTTGCGAAATCGGGTCCACAATCCTCTCCGCACTTGTGTACTGATGCGACGGCCGTTACCGGCCGCCGCCTTACTAAAGACTTACAATTACAGACCGAGACCCGCCTTCACGGCTGCAAGGCCGTCGGAGCCGTCGAAGGTGGTGACGCCAGCCAGCCACGGTTCGACCACGGACGGATTGGCCTTCAGCCACTCGGTGGCCGCATCGTTGGGCTCCTTGCCGTCGTCAAGAATCGCGCCCATGATCTCGTTCTCCATCTGCAGCGAGAAGACAAGCTGGGTCAGAAACTTGCCGAGGTTTGGACACTCGGTGGCGAGACCCTTGCGGGTGTTGGTGAGGACGGTTGCGCCGCCGTAGTTCGGACCGAACACGTCATCGCCGCCGGCGAGGTATTCCATCTCGACGTTGGCGTTCATGGGATGCGGCTCCCAGCCGAGGAACACGACGTCCTGCTTGGAGCGCGCAGCGCGCATGACGGCCGAGAGCATGCCCGCTTCTGAGCTCTCGACGAGCTCGAAGCCGCCAAGTCCGAACTGGTTCGCCTCGATCATGTCGAGGATCAGTCGGTTGCCGTCATTGCCCGGCTCGATGCCGTAGATCTTGTTCTCGAGCTTGTCGGCGAACTTGGCGATGTCGTCGAAGGTCTTGAGGCCAGCCTCGAAGGTGTATTTCGGCACGGCCAGCGTGTACTTCGCGCCCTCGAGGTTGGTGACGAGCGTCTCGACCGAACCCTCATCGCGGTAGGGGGCGATGTCGGCTTCCATCGTCGGCATCCAGTTGCCGAGGAAGACGTCGACGTCCCCGTTCTTCAGCGATGCGTAGGTAACCGGAACCGAAAGGATCTGCACCTCCGGCTCGTAGCCGAGAGCGGTCAAGATCACCGATGCGGTGGCCGTGGTGGCGGTGATGTCGGTCCAGCCGACATCGGAGAAGGTGATTTGCTTGCAACTGTCAGGTTCAGCCGCCATGGCGGTGGTGCTGAGCGCGCCCGTCAGGGCAAGGCTGAGCAACAGGGATTTGCAACGCGACATGTATGAACTCTCCCATTCGTAGGCCCCGCGGCATGTGCGCCGCATGACGTATTTTTTTCACAATGAGCCAAACACCATTTTTCTTAGGTTGCAAGCCGAGTGACGTTACGGAGGGCGTCGTTGCCTTGACTGGCCGCGACACATCACAGCTTTGTCACGCCACATCCTCCCCTTCGGAGGCGCATTGCGTTTAATAGATCGATGGCAAAACTCTATTTCCACTACTCGGCAATGAACGCCGGAAAGTCGACGCTGCTGCTGCAGGCGTCGTACAACTACCGCGAGCGCGGCATGGAGACGATCCTGTTTACCGCTGCGCTCGATGACCGGGCAGGGAAGGGAATTATCGCCTCGCGGCTTGGCGTAACGGCCGAGGCAAACACCTTTTCCGCTGCTGATGACCTGTTCGCGCAGGTGCGCGATCATCTGAGGACCAGTCCGCTCCACTGCGTGCTGATCGACGAGGCCCAGTTCCTCACCGAGGATCAGGTGTGGCAGCTTGCGCGGGTGGCTGACCGGCTCGGCGTGCCGGTGATGTGCTATGGTCTGCGCACCGATTTCCAGGGGAAGCTCTTTCCGGGCTCAAAGGCGCTGCTGGCGCTGGCTGATGAGCTGCGTGAGATCCGCACGCTCTGCCGCTGCGGCCGCAAGGCGACGATGGTGGTGCGGCTTGGTCCCAACGGGAAGATCCAGCGCCAGGGCGCGCAGGTCGAAATCGGCGGCGAGGACAAGTATGTCTCGCTCTGCCGGCGCCACTGGGAAGAGGAAATGGGCCGCGTTCCGCCCGAAGACCTCGTCGGCTTTGCTTCCACATAAGGCGGAATTTCTCGGTCTTTTGGCGGCTAAAAACCGGGGCAACCTGTGCGTTTATGCGATGTGCATTTCTTTCAATCGCTGGCTGTGCCACATATATTCCGCGACGGAAGAACAGGAACGCCAGAGGGTTGGAGTGTAGCGCATGGCGACGTTGCAGAAGTTTGATGCAGAGATTTCCCGCACCAAGAGCGTCGTTGACGAAATGCGCTCCAAGATCGAGCAGTCCGGTCAGGTGCTCGACAAGCTCGCCCAGGCGGACGCCTCCACCATCGGCGCGACCGACTTCGACATCGAGAATGCGCGCATCCAGGACGTGCTCGCACAGCAGAAGGTGATGGAAGGCAACATCGCCGACCTCATCATCGGCCTTGAGGACGCGACCAACGTGTTCGGCTCGGAATTCGAGAGCATGAAGAGCTACACGGCGTGGGAAAACTTCGTCGGCATCTTCTCCCAGCAGAAGAAGCAGCGCATGCGAACCGAGCGCGTCCGCAACATGTCGCTCGCCGGCAACCTGCAGGAACTTTTGGCCAAGTCCGACACCATCGTCGGCATCCTCAAGGAACAGAAGAACATCCTCGACCAGCGCTACAAGACCTCGGAGGCCAGCCTTTCGCAGGTGATTGAGCGCCGCAAGCGCACCATCGAAACCCTGACGGCGACACAGCGCCGGATCGAAGAACTCAATCCGCTGCTGCTCGATATCGAGAACAAGATCGCAGCTTCCACCGATCAGAACCAGCGCACCGAACTTGAGGGCGAGCGCTCGAAGCTCGCGACCGAGTACAACCAGATGCAGGCGAAGGAACAGGAACTGCTGGCCGAGAGCCAGACGCTCGAGCGTTATACCTCGATGTTCCAGACCTTCGTCGACTCGCTCAACAACCAGATCGCGGCGCAGAACACGCTGATCAACAAGCTGACCATCGATACCGAGCAGCGCATCGTTCTCTATAAAGCGCTGGAGGACTCGCTGAAGACGGCGGCGCAGCAAGACGTCGCGCACAAGATCAACACGCTCGGCAGCCGGGTCGACAACACCGCCGAGGAGACGATGGCGGGCATCGGCGCTGCGGCGCAGAAACACATCGGCGACCTGCTCGAACTGCACGAGAAGAATATGGTGGCGACGGCCGACATCCAGCGGCGCAAGAAGCTCGCCGACGAGGCGTTCGCCCGCCGCTTCGAGGAAGTGATGCGCAAGCACAATGCGGCGGACTACGTGCGGCAGTAACGTCTGCGCCTTCCTGCGTGAGTTTCTCCGTAATGCTCCATGGTCTCACCCCCACCCCTTACCCCTCCCCACAAGGGGGAGGGGAGACATTGGTGTCGGCGCCTGTTTCTGAGGTTGAGACTGCCGAGCATGGAGGTGGTCAGGGTGATGTGGCCGGCCCAGGCAATAAGAACTCTTGCGGAGCCGGAACCGGCTTTTCAGGGAGATACCGCGCCTCGAGTTGCCGGGAACGCGCAGCGGAAGACAGGCGCTGGTACCTCAGGATTGCCCTCCCCCTTGTGGGGAGGGGTAAGGGGTGGGGGTACGCAACCTCCGTCTTGCGCCATCGTTTCCGGGATACCCACCGTGACGGTCTCATAAGCAATGACTTGCTGACCAGCGGCGACCGTCTTTTGCAACGGCGCGCTGGCGCTTATCTCGCACTTCTCCCTCTTCACTCCAGCATCATGGACCGGCGCGATGAGCGCGAATGATCCCGCAACGCGCTATTTCGAAGCAATCGCGTCCGCGTTGAGCGGCCTTGACGTCTTCCTGCGCGATGACAGTTCGCCGCTCTACCGGCACGACCTGATCGCCAAGGTGATGGGCGAGTATATCGGGCGGCTGGAAAACTCCTTCACAAGCTGGCGAAACAGGCTCGGCTTCATGGAGTCGTTCCGCATCTCGCGCGCAGAAAGCGGCTTTCCGGTCTTCCAGAACGTCCTCGAACTCGAGAACGATCGCAGCAGCGCCGATAAACGGCTGGCCGCGATTCCCGAGCCTGAAGCGCTTCGCGCCGAAATGGCCGACTTCATCCTGCGCCAGAAAGCGATGCCGCATGCATTGCGTAAGGCGATGGCCGAGCGGCTCTACCTGGAGCAGGTGTCGTCCGGACAGGTGTTCGGGCCCTTTATCCTGCCCAAGACCATCCGCGTTTCGGTAAACCCGAAGACCCAGCGACCGTTTTATGTCGTTCACTGGGGTGCCTTCGACGGCACAGCCAACCTGCCGCTCGTCTACATGGCGACGCTAGAGGATTCTTCCGACGGGCTCGTGCGCCAGCTGGTGGGACCCGACGGTAAGCTGAACGAGAAGGTGCCGGTGCCGCTGCCCGTTGACGGTCTGCTCAACCCCGAGCTTGCGCACCAGTTCGACGACTTTGCCGAGAAGAACTCAGCCTACACGCTGACACCGACCACGATTGCGACCAATCTCGACAAGGATTTCGAGACGCTGCACCCCAAGCAGCTGCGCCGCGTCGTGCTTGGCCCGTTCTATTCGGCCGGAATCACCGAGCACAATTCGACGGTGCAGGAGGTGCTTTCAAAGGTTCGCAAGCCGCAGAATGCCTGGCTGCTGACCTGGACGGTGCAGGAAGTGTTCTCCAAGGCGGAGCAGCCGGCGAAGCGCGGGCTGTTCTCGCGCCAGCCGGCGCGCGAGGAGTTTTACATCAACACCGACGATCTCGAGGCAGCACGCATGGGCGTGTCGTCCTACGAGAAGCACGCGCTCATTCCGCACGAGGCCTACCAGGCGCTCTATGCCGCGGGCGAGGCGCAGCAGATTTTCTCCGGCTATCAGGTGCACATCATCTCGAACGGCCAGGTTATCACTGATGTCTGAGGGAGCATGACATGGACACCGGCCTGACGACGCTTCTGGAAGCCGATATCGAGAAGCATCGCGCGCTGGCGCAGAGCTTCATCACCCGCATAGTCGTCCTGGAGGATTCTTCGGCGCGCGGCGGGAGGGAGCTTGCAGGCACCGGCCGCCGCTTCGTGCCGACCGTTTCGACCGGCTCCGTGCGCCGAACGCGCGAGGTGGAACTCACCAGGACCGTTCAGGCGGTGCGTCCCGACGACCAACTGCTGTCTCCCGCCCAGCATACGCTGCTTTACCGCGCCCGGCGTGGCCTGTCCGTGGCGATGGCCGTCGCCGATGTCTTCGCGAAATCGACGGCGCTAGAAGACCTGCAGGCGAAGAACGCCCGCTCGCCGCTCGAGGGCGAGGACGTCGCCGTCTACAAGCGGCTCCTTTCTGCCGCGGCTTACGTCGCGGCCTTCACCTTTGCCTCCTATCTGCTGCAGACGGTCGAAAGTGATGCGGAGGCGCCGAATGACCTGCGCGAGCCGGAATATGTGTTCGACACCCAGCAGGATGTGCTGAAGGCGCTGGTTTCGGGGCTCGACGGCGCACTCGCGGGCGCGAAGGACGAAGCCGACCTTCCTGCGCGGGCGCGGGCCTATGCGACGGTGGTGCTCGAAGGCTTGTTGCAGCGCAAGTCGCGCTTCGACGGGCTCGGCGCCTTCGAGAACGCGCACATCCGCATCGAGAAGGACGATTTTACCATCGACGGTTTCGATGTCGCCCCGGGGCGCAAGGCAAAGCCCCTCGTCATGCAGTTCCGCAAGCCTGAAGAGGTGGTCGGCAACCACATCGCCAAGTACCAGGCGCTGAAGCTCGCCAAGATGCTGATGGCCTATGACTTCGACCGTCAGCTCAACCCTTTTGTCGAACTCGGCGGCTTCCTGTTCACCTTCATCGGCGACGGCGCGCCGGGAACCGGCAAGACGACGCTGATCCAGATGATCGCGGGTCTCGTCAACGACTATGCTCAGGTTGCGGGCGTTCCCTTCCACTACGAAAACTTTGGCGTCGACCAGATCTCGTCCTACCAGGGAAAGTCGGGCCAGAACTGCCGTCAGTTCATCAACAACGTCATGAACCCGCGGGTCATCGGCTTTGGAACGATCGACGACGTCGATCAGGTGGCGGCCAAGCGCTCCGACGACCGTGCCTCCGCCGGCCAGCACGAGATCACCGGCGTGCTGATGGACGCCTTCTCGGGAGCGGGCACGGTCATCCGCGGCAACTGCAGCTTCGGCATGTTCTCCAACTATCCGGAGAACGTGGATGATGCGCTGCGCCAGCGCGCCGGGGCACGCTGGCTGGTCGACGGGCCGCAGACTCGGGAGGACTACATCGACATCTTCGTGCTGCTGGCGGGCAAGAACCACAATATTCCGCTCGGCGAGCACGATCTCTATGCCGCGCAGGAGATCAAGCGCGCCGTCGAGGCGGCTTACGAGCAGTACTCGAAGCCGCAGGAGGAAGGGCTGCGCAAGGTCTACGAGCGCTTCATGGACGAACGCGGCGAGCCGAAGACGCTGGCGGACATTGGCGAATATCTGCACCGCATCAAGCAAGCCGAGCCGCGCTTCACCGGCCGCGCGATCAAGAACGTCACCGACGCGATCAAGATGCGGGCGATGGATATCGAGCTGCCGGACGAGTGGTTCGAGACGCGCGACGCCTTCATGGGCAAGTCCTACGAAGAGAAGAAGGCGATGGTCGCTGAGCTGCGTCGCCCGTTCACGATGGACATGGTGATGCAGGAGATCAACCGCTACGCCGACTCCGAATTCCGTTACGCAGACAAGTCGGACGATGCCGCGGTCGACAAGCTTATCCGCGATGCACGCCTGCGCGAACGCGCCATTGCCGAGATCGAGTCCCTGAAGGCGAGGGGGCTCTGGAATGCGTAGCCCGGAACTCCCCAAATCCGGGGAGAAGCACTAATGGACCTTCTTCTCGACAATGAACTAATCTACGGGCGGTTGCTGCCGATCGAGGAGCCGCATCTGATCGAGCGCTACAACAAGGCGCTGGCGGCGTTCGGTCTGCCGCCGACGAAGCTGTCACGCATCGAGATCGACCGGTCCGGTTTCTCGCCGCAAGTGGCCGAGGAACTCGGCGATCGGGACTATCTCGACCCGAACGGCATCAACCGCCGCTTCATCATTCTCACCCCGCAGCAGATCGAGCTGCCGGTGGTGCACACGGCGTTCTCGAACACCTCGCAGCTGCTCTACGAGTTCCTGACCGCCAATTCGCGCGTCATTAACGCGCTGACGATCAAGGACGTGATCTACGGCGAGATCGAGGATTCGGTTGCCAAGGTCGAGGACATCGAGGACCTGCTCTCGGTGAACCAGGTCGAGTTCCGGGTGCTGTCCGCCGAGGACGTGACCGGCAAGGCGAGCGAGCTTGCGACGCTGATCGACCGGCTGAAGCAGGAGCCGGATTTCTGGCGCGATACGGCGACGCTCGAGCGCATGGTGGAGCTCGCGAAGGTCACTGGCGACATTCGCCAGAACGCGCTGGTGCCCGACCAGGTCATCTTCCGTCACACGGCCTACTGGACCAGCCATTTCGGCGGTTTTTACGTCTTCGTCGATCCCGGGATGACGACGGTAATCAGCGATCCGTCGGCGCCGGGCTTCCGCCGCTCGCGACCATGGCAGGTGAGCTATCTGTCGCTGCACGATCCTGAGCGGGTATTCCGCTTCCTGCTCGAAACGGGCCGGATCGAGCTGCCGCGCGCGTCGTGGATCGACCAGTCCGGCTATCTCGAGCACCGCGCCGAAATGGCCGTGCGCATGCTGATCCACCAGTCGGACCCGGAGCGGGATCTGACCCAGGTCGACCGCATCTGGCTGCAGACGTGGATCCATTCGCACGCCGACCTGATCAACCGCGAGGGCACGTTCCCCTTCCTCAACGCGATGAAGCGCGAATTGGCGCAGTACGGACAGATCAGGATCGATGAGGTGCCGCCGCACAGGCGGTTCCTGCTCGTGCGGGCGAAACCTGGTCACCCCGACGCATGGCTCACGAACCGGCTGATCTCCGACTTCGTGCCGTTCGACTTCATGTCGCGCTACATCTTCAACAAGCAGGGCTTCTATCGCGACTACCAGGGCTTCAATCAGGTCTGGCGCCGCCACGTTGTGGAGACGCTGAAAGATACGTATTTGAAGGATAAGGCAGGCTACCGCCTGCGCCTCTATGGCCTCAAGGACCGAGGGTGAGACATGCTGGACCCGATCGTGAACTTCTTCACCCGCATCTTCCAGGCCATCGGCAAGGGGATCGGCATCGTCATCGCCTGGATCTGCTGGCCGTTCGTCGCGGCGGGGCGCTGGTACACACAGCGCGGCTGGGTCATCAAGGCACCGATCGCGGTCCTGTTGCTGATCATCGTCTGCCTCTACGGCTATTTCTTCTGGGTCACGCAGCGCTGGACGAACTTCAATCCGGACTACCCGCAACAGTATGCCTCGTTCAGCCGGGTACCGGCTGCCAACGCGTCGATGCCGGGCGAAAGCAATGGCGGGGGCGCGAATTCCTGCAGCCCTTCTGCCATCACCGTGGTTGCGGCTGACCTGATCGACTTCAACGTCAACCAGAACGCCTGGATTTCCTCGATGCTGGTGTCGAAGCTCGGCTTCTTCGGCATCGAGTGGCGGCACACGCCGTTCTTCGACAACAAGGCGGCCTTCCAGCTCGGCATCAATCAGGTGCTGCGCCGCACGACGACGGAGCTGGTCGACACGCTTGGTCGCGTGCGCGGCACGTCGCAGATCGACCAGAACCTGCAGGACGCCCGCACCGCGATGGCCTGGAGCGAGACTGCCTGGTACATCGGCATGCGCGGCCCGACTCGGCCAACGCCGAGCGTCTACCGCGAAGGCATGCAGAAGCTGCGTGCCTTCAACGCCAGCCTCGAGGCCTGCAACGCGACGTTCGACGCACGCGCCGACAACCTTATGCAGTTCCTCGACCGCATCGCCGGCGATATCGGCTCGACTTCCGACATCCTGCGCCAGCGCATCGAGGCGTCCGACGCTGGCTGGTTTGATGTCCGTGCTGACGACCGCTTCTGGTTCGCCTACGGCCAGCTCTACGCCTACTACGGCATCCTGACGGGAGCGCGCGCCGATTTCGCTAACGTCATTGCCGAACGCAATCTGACTGCGCTGTGGACCAGGGTGGAGGCTCAGCTGCGCGCGGCGCTGAATGTGCAGCCGTGGATCATTTCGAACGGCAACGAGTCGAGTGCGTTCTTCCCGTCTCACCTTGCAACGATGGGGTTCAACCTGCTTCAGGTGCGTTCGAATCTCGTCGAGCTGCGTCAGGTCCTCGATCGCTGACAGCACAAGGATGACGCGTTTTCCGGAGCCCGAGAGGCTCCGGAAGCGCCCTTTATCTTCGGACTGTATCCCATATTGGATGTCGTAACCGGCGGCTGCTGGTGACGAGGCGTCGTTTATCGCGTCGTACCGCAATTTTGCCCCGCGAGATCGAGCGTTTTTGCACCTGAGTCACGCTTCCCACTTGGCAGGTTTTTCGATGTTGTATACAGTCTGTCGACATCTAAAGAGTTTGACGCCGTGTCGCATTTTGCGCATTGCACGGCACAATCGAGATGGCGCGGATGAGCTTGATCCGGCTTTGATGCGCACGAACTCGGACCGCGTTGCGCGGTCCGTTCCGTAACCAGGGGAGCGAGGACCGTTTATGGCCGAATTCAAATCCGACATTCAGATCGCGCGCGCCGCGAAGAAGAAGCCGATCATGGAGATCGGTGCCAAGCTTGGCATCCCGTCTGAACACCTTCTGCCTTACGGCCATGACAAGGCGAAGGTCTCTGCCGAGTTCATTAAGTCGGTCCAGGGCAACAAGGACGGCAAGCTGATCCTGGTCACCGCGATCAACCCGACCCCGGCGGGCGAGGGCAAGACCACGACGACCGTGGGTCTCGGCGACGGTCTCAACCGCATCGGCAAGAAGGCTGTGGTCTGCATCCGCGAAGCCTCGCTCGGGCCGAACTTCGGCATCAAGGGCGGTGCGGCAGGCGGCGGCTATGCGCAGGTCGTGCCGATGGAGGACATGAACCTCCACTTCACCGGCGACTTCCACGCCATCACCACCGCGCACAACCTGCTCTCGGCCCTGATCGACAACCACATCTACTGGGGCAACGAACTCGGCATCGACACTCGCCGCGTCGCATGGCGCCGCGTGATGGACATGAACGATCGCGCGCTGCGCCAGATCGTCTGCTCGCTGGGTGGCGCGGCCAACGGCTTCCCGCGTGAGGCCGGCTTCGACATCACCGTGGCGTCGGAAGTTATGGCGATCCTCTGCCTTGCGACCGACCTCAAGGATCTCGAGCGCCGCCTCGGCGACATCATCATCGGCTACCGCCGCGACAAGAGCCCGGTTTTCGCCCGCGACCTCAAGGCCGACGGTGCGATGGCCGTGCTCCTCAAGGACGCGATCCAGCCGAACCTCGTGCAGACGCTCGAGAACAACCCGGCCTTCGTCCACGGCGGCCCGTTCGCGAACATCGCGCATGGCTGCAACTCGGTTGTCGCTACCACGACCGCTCTGAAGATCGCCGACTACGTCGTGACCGAGGCAGGCTTCGGTGCTGACCTTGGCGCGGAGAAGTTCTTCGACATCAAGTGCCGCAAGGCTGGCCTGAAGCCGGCTGCCGCGGTCATCGTCGCGACCGTCCGCGCGCTCAAGATGAACGGCGGGGTCAAGAAGGACGATCTCGGCCAGGAGAACGTCGACGCCGTCCTGAAGGGCTGCCCGAACCTCGGCCGCCACATCGAGAACGTGAAGCAGTTCGGTGTTCCAGTCGTGGTGGCGATCAACCACTTCGGCACCGACACCGACGCTGAGATCGAGGCGGTCAGGGCCTACGTCAAGGAGCAGGGCACTGATGCAATCCTGTGCCGCCACTGGGCAGAGGGTTCGGCCGGCATCGAGGACCTCGCTCACAAGGTCGTCGAGCTGGCAGAGTCGGGCCAGGCGCAGTTCGCTCCCCTCTATCCGGACGAGATGAAGCTGTTCGACAAGATCGACACCATTGTGAAGCGCATCTATCGCGGCTCGGAGGCTGTTGCCGACAAGAGCGTGCGCGACCAGCTGCACCAGTGGGAGGCACAGGGCTACGGCAACCTGCCGGTCTGCATGGCCAAGACCCAGTACTCGTTCTCGACCGACTCGAACCTGCGCGGTGCGCCGACCGGCCACGTCGTGCCGATCCGCGAAGTGCGTCTCTCCGCAGGTGCCGGCTTCGTGGTCGCGATCTGCGGTGAGATCATGACCATGCCGGGCCTGCCGAAGTCGCCGTCGTCCGAGCGCATCTTCCTCAATGAGGAAGGTCAGATCGAAGGTCTCTTCTAAGAGAACCAGCAAGCTCAGGCAGCGGAGGCGCCGTCACTCGACGGCGCCTTTGCTTTTTGTGCTTTGGCTCTCTGAAATCTCCGGCGAATGGGCTAAACGGAGTGCATGAGTAAATCGAGCGTTACCGATCTCGTCAGCGGCATGCGCGACATGCGCTGGGCAACCAGGCCCGCGTTCGTGATCGCGATCATCTCCATCGCCGTATTCGCCTTCCTCTCCTACCAGGTCGGCGGGGATGGCCTTGCCGGCTTCGACTCGCAGATCCTCCTGTTCTTCCGCGATCCGCAAAATCTTGCCGATCCAATGGGGCCGGAGTGGCTGGAAAAGGCGATCCTCGAGATGACGACGCTCGGCGGTTATCCGGTGCTGATCACGCTGGTGACGGCAGTGGTCGGCTTCCTGATCGTCTCCGGGCAGTACGGCCCCGCGATCTTCACCGTCGGCGCCATCGTCTCTGGCACCATGGCCAGCAGCATGTTGAAGCACGTCATCGACCGGCCGCGACCGCAGGTCGTCGACCATCTGGTGCACACCTACACGGCGAGCTTTCCGAGCGGCCACGCGACGATGAGCGCGGTCGTCTACCTGACGCTGGCGGTGCTGATCGTACGTCTGTCCGATCGCTTCCTCGTGCGCCTCTATGTGCTGTGCGCGGCGATCTTCCTCACCTTCATCGTCGGCATGAGCCGCATCTATCTCGGCGTCCACTGGCCGAGCGACGTGCTTGGCGGCTGGGCGCTGGGAGTTGCGTGGGCGAGCCTGTCCTGGCTGGCCGTGTCAGGCCTGCGCGAGGTGCGCAGCCACGAGCGTTGAACTGGTTATTGGAGCCGCTGGGAATCTCCTTGCCGCGCGGCGCAATCGCAGCTATTGAAAACGCATGAACACGATCTCGACCTGGAACCGTTGGTGGTGGCGCTGCTTATAGCGGCCGGTTGAGCGCGTGTGCGTGAAAGTGGGGATGGCCGCAACGGATTTCCGGGCGGCCATTTTGTTTTCAGGTTGGTTCGGATCCGTGAGTGCCGGAACAAGTGGAGACAGGTAATGACGGTCCAACTGACTGAAGACGGCGGCGAGCGATATGTTACCAAAGGTGGCATAACGGTCACCCGGCGCCGGCACGAAACCGCCTACGCAGGCGCAATTGAAGCCTATATTGACGGCCTTGATTCCCGTCGTGGCTGCGTGTTCTCGTCGAATTACGAGTATCCGGGCCGCTACACCCGCTGGGACACCGCGATCATTGATCCGCCCCTGGTCGTCAGCGCGCGTGGCCGCGCCATGAAGATCGAGGCGCTGAACAAGCGCGGCGAGGTGCTGCTTCCCGTCATCAGGAGCGCGCTCGATACAGAGACCGCGGTGACCCTCAACGAGGTCACTGATACCCGCATCTCGCTCACGGTCGCCGAGCCCGACCGCGTCTTTGCCGAGGAAGAGCGCTCGCGCGTTCCAACCGTCTTCACGGTCCTGCGCGCGCTCGTCAACCTGTTCCGCTCGCCCGACGACAGCAATCTCGGCCTCTATGGCTCGTTCGGCTACGACCTTGCCTTCCAGTTCGACCATGTCGAAATGAAGCTGAAGCGGCCGGAGAGCCAGCGCGACCTGGTGCTCTACCTGCCGGACGAAATCCTCGTCGTCGACCACCACTCAGCGAAGGCATGGCACGACCGCTACGACTATTCAGGCGAAGGCTTCTCGACCGAGGGGCTGGAGCGTTCGGGCGAGGACGCTCCCTTCAAGCCGTCTGACCGCATCCCACCGCGCGGCGACCATGAGCCGGGCGAATATGCCCGTCTTGTCGAGAAGGCGAAGGAGAGTTTCAAGCGCGGCGACCTGTTCGAGGTCGTGCCCGGCCAGATGTTCTTTGAACGCTGCGTCTCGAAGCCCTCGGACATCACCCGGCGCCTGAAGAAGATCAACCCGTCGCCGTACTCCTTCTTCATCAACCTCGGCGAGGGCGAGTACCTTATTGGCGCCTCGCCGGAAATGTTCGTGCGCGTCAACGGCCGCCGGGTCGAGACCTGCCCCATCTCCGGCACGATCAAGCGCGGCGACGATGCCATCGCCGACTCCGAACAGATCCTCAAGCTCCTCAACTCGAAGAAGGACGAGTCGGAGCTGACGATGTGCTCCGACGTCGACCGCAACGACAAGAGCCGCGTCTGCGAGCCTGGCTCGGTGCGCGTGATCGGCCGCCGTCAGATTGAGATGTACTCGCGCCTGATCCACACCGTCGATCATATCGAGGGTCGCCTGCGTCCGGACATGGATGCATTCGACGCGTTCCTGTCGCACGCGTGGGCGGTGACGGTTACGGGCGCGCCCAAGCTGTGGGCGATGCGCTTCATCGAAAATCACGAAAAGAGTCCGCGCGCATGGTATGGTGGTGCCATCGGCATGGTGCACTTCAATGGCGACCTGAACACCGGCCTCACGCTGCGCACCATTCGCATCAAGGACGGAATTGCCGAGGTGCGCGCAGGTGCCACGTTGCTTTATGACTCCGATCCGGCCGAGGAAGAGGCCGAAACCGAACTGAAGGCATCCGCCATGCTGACTGCGATCCGTGAAGCGGCGACCGCACAGGCCTCGGCCACCGAGAGCGAAGACGCAAAGGTAGGCGAGGGGGTCACGATCCTGCTGGTCGACCATGAAGACTCGTTCGTGCACACCCTGGCGAACTACTTCCGCCAGACGGGTGCCAACGTTGTTACCGTGCGCACGCCCGTACCGGAGGAAGTTTTCGATCGCGTCAACCCGGACCTCGTCGTCCTGTCGCCGGGACCCGGCATGCCGAAGGATTTCGACACCAAGGCAACGATCGAGAAGGCGCGCAAGCGCGACCTGCCGATCTTCGGCGTCTGCCTTGGCTTGCAGGCGCTGGCCGAGGCTTATGGCGGCGAGCTGCGTCAGCTCTCGGTTCCGGTGCACGGCAAGCCTTCGCGCATTCGCGTGAACAAGGCGGGCACCGTGTTCGCCGGCCTGCCGAAGGACGTCACCGTCGGCCGCTATCACTCGATCTTTGCGGATCCGGTGCGCTTGCCGGATGACTTCATCGTCACGGCGGAGACCGAGGACGGCGTCATCATGGGCATCGAGCACAAGCGCGAGCCCGTCGCTGCGGTGCAGTTCCATCCGGAATCCATCATGACCCTCGGCCAGAACGCCGGCATGCGGATGATCGAGAACGTCGTCGCGCACATGCCGCGCAGGGCCAAGCACAAGGCAGCCTGAAGCCATGGAAGCCAAGCGACGGGTTAGGCGGCTTGCCGCCTGGTCGATCTTCATCGCCTTTGCGGTGATGGCGCTCAAGTTCGTCGCCTGGCAGATGACCGGCTCCGTCGCGCTCTACTCGGACGCGCTGGAGTCGATCGTCAACGTGATTGCGGCATCTGCCGCGTTCTGGGCCATCTCGGTCAGTCAGAAACCGGCTGACCAGGACCACCAGTACGGCCACCACAAGGCTGAGTATTTTTCCGCCGTGCTCGAGGGCGTGCTGATCGTAGTCGCGGCGCTGCTGATCCTCGCCGAGGTTTGGCGTACCTTCCAGAACTACGCGCCGCTGGAGCATGCCTGGCAGGGCTTTGCCGTCAACGCGCTGGCCGCCGTCGTCAACGGGGTGTGGGCGACGATGCTGATCCGC
The DNA here is from genome assembly GCF_007829415.1 of Aminobacter sp. J44. Lineage (NCBI taxonomy): Bacteria > Pseudomonadati > Pseudomonadota > Alphaproteobacteria > Hyphomicrobiales > Phyllobacteriaceae > Aminobacter > Aminobacter sp. J44. The sequence goes on from NZ_VLJG01000020.1 coordinate 28,623, forward strand.
ACCGGCCGCCGTCACAAGTCGCCCGCGCTGGAAGCCGACGGCCGCCACATCATGACCGACGTGGTCACCTCATTCGGCGTGCTGGCGGGTCTCATTGGCGCCGTGCTGACTGGCTGGTACATCCTCGATCCGCTGCTGGCGATGCTGGTGGCGCTCAACATCCTCTACCAGGGCTGGAAGGTCATCACCTCGTCGCTGGACGGGCTGATGGATCGCGCGGTACCGCTGGAAGAACATTTGCACATCCGCGATGTCATCTCGGCTAATTCAAAGGGCGCGCTCGAGGTGCATGACCTGCGCACTCGCATGGCCGGTCGCGCGACCTTCATCGAGTTCCACATGGTCGTAGAGTCGGAAATGACCGTGGGCGAAAGCCACGCCATCTGCGACCGCATCGAGGAAGCGCTGCACAACGAGATCCCGTCCGTGCGCGTTGTCATCCACGTCGAGCCGGACGACGAGGCCAAGCTGCCGGTCGGTACGGCGGCGGTACCGTTCGCGTAGGGTTGGATTTGCGGGCACGACTTGGGGCGGACCGCCTGGAGACGCGACCCGTTTGGCGCTCGGGAATCTGAAGACTTCACGGTCTGCGGGACACAGCCCCCTCCGTCGCCTTCGGCGACACCTCCCCCACTTCGTAGGGGAGGATCTTCGGGCAGCGCAGGTGAGGACGGTGGTGAGTCGACGTCAGGCAGGCAGAATTCCGAACCACAGATCAGGACAACCACAGAGCTGCTCAAAACCGCGACCTCGGATCCCCCATTTACGGGGCGAGGGGGACCTGCGAAGCCTGGTGGAGGAGGCTGCATCAGCAGCCTCCAAGAAAGGCCAGCGGCACAGCGCCAGTTTACTTGCTAAGCACCCGAAACCTCGTCATCCTCCCCCTCCTGCGAGGAGACGGGAGGAGCCATGAAGTTTTCCGCGACGTTTCATGATCTGGCCGGCAAGTCGGTCTTCATCTCCGGCGGCGGCTCAGGCATTGGCGAATATCTGACCGAGGGGTTCATTGCTCAGGGCGCGGACGTTGCCTTCGTCCAGCGCTCGGACGCCACAGAGCTCTGCGACCGGCTGGAAAAGAACTATGGCTCGCGCCCGCTCTTCATCAAGTGCGACGTGACCGACATTCCCGCGCTGCAGGACGCGATCGCACAGGCCGCCAGGGCCAATGGCGACATCAACGTGCTGGTGAACAACGCCGCGTGGGACAACCGCCATCCGCTCGACGGCTTCACGGTCGAGGAGTGGGACTACATGCAGGCGGTGAACCTGCGCCACTACTTCTTCGCCATTCAGGCCGTGGCGCCGGGCATGCGCAGGGCGGGCGGCGGGACGATCGTCAACTACTCCTCGATCTCCTACATGATGGGCAACGGCGCCTATGCCGCCTATACGGCCGCCAAGGCCGGCATCACCGGCATGACCCGCGGCCTCGCGCGCGATCTTGGCGGCGACAACATCCGCGTCAACGCGTTGATGCCCGGCTGGGTACTGACCGACCGCCAGCGCGAACTGTGGGTCGACGAGAAGTCGCTCAAGGCGCATATCGACCGCCAGTGCCTCAAGCTCGAAATCCCGCCCGAGGCGATGGTCGAGCCGACGCTGTTCCTCGCCTCGGCCGCCTCTACCGTGATGACTGGCCAGGCGCTGGTCGTTGACGCCGGCGTGGTGGTGACCGGATGACGCCGTTCATCGCGGCGGTCGACTGGGGGACCTCATCGTTTCGCCTATGGTTGCTGGATGCCGACGGGCAGGTGATTGCGGAGTCCCGCAGCGACGAAGGCATGATGAAGGCGCGGGACATTGGCTTTGCCTCCGTGCTCGACCGGCATCTCGACGACGTCTCCGCGCCGGCCGAGCTTCCCGTCGTCATCTGCGGCATGGCGGGAGCCAAGCAGGGCTGGCGCGAGGCGAACTATCTCGAGACGCCGGCGGCGCTGAAGGAACTGGTTGAGAACTCGGTAAGAATCGGCGCGAAGCGGCCGATCCACATCCTGCCCGGCATTTGTCAGCGCGATGTGCGGTATCCGGATGTGATGCGCGGCGAGGAGACACAACTTCTCGGCGCGGTGGCTGAGGGAACGCGCTCTGGCCTCGTCTGCATGCCCGGGACCCATTCGAAATGGGTGCAGCTGGACGAGGGGAGGGTTACCCGGTTTTCCACCTTCATGACCGGCGAGCTTTATGCGGCCATTGCCGGCCACACGATCCTGAAACTTGCGCTCGCCGATCAGCCGGATGCGTCTCCGGACGCCCAAGCGTTCAGCCGTGCGGTCCTGCGGGCGATGGAAAATCCCGAGCAGGTGACCGCGCGCCTTTTCTCCATCAGGTCCGGTCCGCTACTTGGGTTGGCGGAGGCGGCGGAAGGCGCCGCAAAGCTGTCGGGCGAACTGATCGGGCTGGAGCTTGCGGGTGCGAGGGCGCAGTTCGGCCGGGTGGAGGCGGTGACGCTGGTGGGAGCGGGAAAGCTCTTCGAGCTTTACCGCGCGGCACTGGAAGCCGCCAGCATGAAAGTCCATCCCGTCGATGCCGATGCGGCAGTTCGCGCCGGGCTGCTTTCAGCGGGGACGGCGTTGTTCGGTCAGGCAGTCGCCGGCGCGTAGCGCGCGGTGACTTCACGCACCAGCTGCTTGATCGGCCGGGTGGCATCGAGCGAAATGTGCGCTTCGTCGACTGTCGGCGGCTCCAACGTCGCGAACTGGCTGTCGACGAGGCTCGCCGGCATGAAGTGGCCGGGGCGGTTGCTGACGCGCCGCCAGGATTCATCGCGGCTCAGCACTAGGTGCACGAAGACGATGTCGGGCGCGAAGCTGCGAAGGCGATCGCGGTAGATCCGCTTCAGCGACGAGCAGGTCGCGACCACGCGCCTGCCCGCGGCAATCTCCTCGGCGACCGAGCGCCCGATCGTGTCGAGCCAGCCGGCGCGGTCGTCGTCGGTGAGCGGGGTGCCGGACGCCATCTTGGCGACATTCGCGGCCGGATGCAGGCTGTCGCCCTCAATGAAAGTAGCTTTGAGAGCCTTCGCAAGCGCGCTACCGACGGCGGTCTTTCCGCAACCGGTTACGCCCATGACGATGAAGGCGGGACACTTCGTTGAAGGTGCTGCAGACTCCATTTTACTGGACGACTTCGAAGACGTGGTGGTGAATGCGACCGTCGAACATTGTCATCAATTCGCCGGTAACACCACGGCTTTCAAAGCGGATCGGCGCCTCGAGCGCCTTTGCAAGCGCAGCCTCGTCGTCGAACGCCATCGTCAGCGTCAGCGGGAAGGAGGGAGCTCCTTCGTCGCGGTCGATGGCGAACAGAACGCGGAGCTCGCGGATGCCGGGGAACTGCTTCCACATCGGGATGAGGCGTTCCTCAACGAAGGAGCGAAACTGTTGTTCGCGTCCGGCGTGAATCTGGCCCTCGAAAAGAGCCTGGCGGATGAGCATGATCTGATGCGCCTTATACGTGGGAGATCTGGCCGAGGAAGGTGCGCGTGCGCTCCTGCTTCGGATTGGAGAAGAACTCCTCCGGCTCGCCGACCTCGACGATTTCGCCCTGGTCCATGAAGATCACGCGGTCGGCCACCTTGCGGGCAAAGCCCATTTCGTGGGTCACGACCATCATCGTCATGCCTTCGGTGGCAAGGTCGATCATGGTGTCGAGCACTTCCTTGACCATCTCGGGATCGAGGGCGGAGGTCGGCTCGTCGAACAGCATGATCTTGGGGTTCATGCAGAGCGCGCGGGCAATCGCCACGCGCTGCTGCTGGCCGCCGGAAAGCTGGGCCGGGTATTTGTCGGCCTGCTCGGGGATGCGAACGCGGGCGAGATATTTGCGGGCGGTCTCCTCAGCCTCGGCCTTGGAGATCCCACGCACCTTGATCGGCGCCAGCGTGCAGTTTTCCAGCACGGTCATGTGCGGGAACAGGTTGAACTGCTGGAACACCATGCCGACGTCGCGGCGGACCTTCTCGACGTTCTTCGGGCCGGCGGTGAGCTCGATGCCGTCGACGAAGATCTGGCCCTTCTGGACCGTCTCAAGCTGGTTGACGCAGCGGATCAGCGTCGACTTGCCCGAGCCGGATGGGCCGCACACGACGATCTTCTCGCCGCGCGCGACATCCAGGTTGACGCTCCTGAGGGCGTGATAGTCGCCGTACCACTTCTCCACGCCCTTCATGCGAACAGCGGGCATGTCTGCGCCGTTAGTGTTTGTCGCGGACATAACCCGCTCTCCTCTTCTGGCCAGACTTACTCGGACTTCTGCAGGAACTCAGGCAGCGGAGCCTGGACCCACTTCTCGTGGAGCTCGTTCAGCTTGCCGTTTTCCTTGTTCTTGGTCAGGAACGCGTTGATGAATTCCATCAGCTCGGTCTGGCCCTTGCGGGTTGCGATGCCCTGGCTCTGCTGGCGCAGCGACATCTTGACGTCGAAACGGCCCGGAGCGGCGGTGTCGAGCTGCGAGACGACGACGTTCGAAGCGCCCATCAGCGGAACCTGACCCGACAGCAGGGCCTGAACGGCCGAGGCGTCGTCATCGAAGCGCTGGATGTTGGTGCCTTCCGGCGCGATCGCGGTGACCGAGGTGTCCTGGGTCGAGGCGCGCGCGACCGCGATGTTCTTGCCGGCGAGGTCGGCGGCTTCCGTCACCTCGGTGTTCACGTCGCCGTAGACGAAGATCTCGATGCCGGCATAGCCCTGCGAGAAGTCGACCTGCTCGGCGCGCTCCGGCGTAATGCCGAGCGAAGCGACGAGGATGTCGACCTGGCCGGAAAGGAGGTACGGGATACGGTTCGGGCCGGTCACCGGCACGAGGTTGACCTGCACGCCCATCTCCTCGGCCAGCAGCTTGGCGACGTCGGCGTCATAGCCGTCCGGCTGGCCCTGGTCGTTGATGATGCCGAACGGGGCGAAGTCGACGAGCATGCCGATGTTCACCGTGCCGCGCGACTTGATCTCCTCAACAGTCTGCGCGGAAGCACCCGAAGCGAGCGCGCCCAGGCTGAGCGCGGCGCCGAGCGCCAGACCGGCGATCTTCCCGAAAATGTTCATTGTGGTTTCCTTCCCTATTGTAACTCAGGTTCTCGTCAGCGACGCGTTGTTGCTGCGAAACGGTTCTCCATGCGGCGGGCGTAGATCGACAACGGCCAGCACAGGATAAAGTAGATCACGGCGACGAGACCGAACACCTTGAACGGCTCGAACGTCGCGTTGTTGATGATCTGGCCAGCGCGGGTGAGCTCCACGAAGCCGATAATCGAGGCGAGCGACGTGCCCTTGATCAGCTGCACCAGGAAGCCGACCGTGGGCGCAACAGCGATCTTTGCGGCCTGAGGCAGGATCACCGACTTCATGCGGTCGTAGTAGGACAGGCCGAGCGCCCAGGAGGCCTCTGCCTGGCCGCGCGGGACCGCCTCGATGCAGCCGCGCCAGATCTCGCCGAGGAAGGCGGAAGCATGCAGCGTAAGCGCGAGGCCGGCGGCCAGCCACGGATTGATGCCGACACCGGAAATGTTCAGGCCGAAGAAGACCAGGAACAGCTGCATCAGCAGCGGCGTGCCCTGGAACAGGCGGATGAAGCCCATGCAGAGGTTGCGCAGGATCGGGTTCTGCGAGACGCGGCCGAGCGCGATCAGCAGGCCGCCAACGGCGCCGCCGGCAAAGGCGACGGCCGAGAGCAGAATTGTCCACTGAACCGCGGAGACGATGAACCAGAACTCGGTGGGGCCGAAGGGACGGATCATAATTTTCTCCCTATCGGGCCATCGGGTAATTGAAGGCCCAGCGCTGGATCATCGAGAACAGGCCGGAAAAGGCGAGTGCGAGGACGAGGTACATCGCGGTGATGACCAGGTAGACCTCAAAGGCCGCGAAGGTCTGCGACTGGATGTTGTTGCCCGCAGCCGCAAGGTCAGTCGCGGAGATCACCGAGACGACGCTGGATGACAGCATCAGGTAAATGAACTGGCTGGTCAGCGCCGGATAGATCGTGCGCAGCGCCGGCTTCATGATGATGTAGCGGAAGATCTGCGCGCGGCCGAGGCCAAGCGCGGTGCCTGCCTCAACCTGACCGCGGTTGATCGACTCGATGCCGGCGCGAACGATCTCAGTCGCGTAGGCGCCGACATTCACCGTCAGCGCGGTCAGCGCCGCGACATTCGGGGACAGGCGGATGCCCAAAGTCGGCAGAGCGAAGAAGATGAAGAAGATCTGCACCAGAAACGGCGTGTTGCGGATCAGCTCGATGTAGCAGTCGATGATGAAGCGCAGCGGCTTCGGACCTGCCGTCTTGCCGATTGCGCAGGCAATGGCGACGATCGTGCCGAGGATCATCGCGCCGAACGAAAGTTCGACCGTCACGAGTGCGCCTGCAAGCAGCTGATCAAAGTTGGCAAAGACGGGTGCGAATTTGAACTGGTAGCCCATGACGAACCTCCCGGGACATCCGCCATGCGGAACGGCCTCGTCACGCCATTGGTTGGCGCGTTTAGATCGATCTAAGTGTCAAAACATTTTCGAGTCAAGCGAAGTTGTGCCGGCTTCGGCCTTACGTTTCGTCGGTTCCTGGGGATGATCTGCCCGTGGGGTGAAGCAGGCCGGGCGGCTTATCGCGTTGAAAAGTCACGCGTCGGCGAAGTCGCGCACCGGACCGCACGAGCCGCGCTGGACGAAATAGGTTGGCTCGACTTTTGTGAGGAATTCCGCGTCCGGCTGCTGGATTCGGCGCAGGAATAGGTTCGCCGCGCTCTCTCCCACCTTGAACGGTTCGGTCGCGACGGAAGCGAGTCCCGGAATCACGAGATCGGTTTCGGCGACATTGTCGAAGCCGATTAGCGACACGTCGCGGCCTGGCATGACGCCAAGGTCGCACAGGCCGCGATGGAGGCCGAGCGCCAGCACGTCGTTGTGGCAGAGGAGGGCCGTGGGCCGGATGCGCTGGTTCATGATCTCCGGGACTGCCATGCGAGCGGCTTGGTGGGTGGATTCGAGATGCCGGACGAACAGCGGCTCCAGTCCTCGCGCGGACATTGCCTCGCGGAACTTGGCGAGACGTTCGGTGTGGGCGGAGTGATAGAGCGTGCTGGCGATATAGCCGATCTTGCGGTGGCCGAACTCGTAAAGGCAGTTGACGGCCTCGTGCATGCCATCGTGCTGGTCCATGCCGGAATAGTCGGTCACAGTTCCGGGCACGGCGCGCAACGTTTGGATGATCGGCATGCCCCACTTCAGAGCATCCTCGATGAAGCGCTTTTCGGTGCCAGCCGCGGGGCAGACGATCAGACCGTCGACGCCATGCTCGCGTGCTCGCCCAACGAACATGTCCTGCTTGACCGGGCTGTCGTAGGAATTTGCCAGGATGACGGCGAAGCCTGCCTTTTCCAGCACCGACTCGATGCCGGACAGGAGCACGGCGAAGAACGGGTTGGTCAGGTTGGGAATGATGACGCCGACGGTCTGGCTGCGCGAGGCGCGCATGCGCGCGGCGCCGAGATTATAGACGTAGCCGAGTTCGGCGATCGCCTTCTCGACCGCTTCGCGAGTCGCGGAGCTGACGAGCGGGCTATTGCGGACGACGAGCGACGCGGTGGCGCGGGAGACACCGGCATGCCGTGCTACATCAAGAAGTGTGACCCGCTTCATCGCCAGCTTCGTTTAGATCGATCTAATCGATTTTGTAACGGCAAAGCAGAACGCCGTAAAGGGCGGCTGTCCCTGACCGGGCCGGTCGCAACGCGAAAGGCGCGCCGCAACGGCGCGCCTTTGAAATGGGTCGACAGACTCCGCAGGCCTTATCAGACCGAGATGACGCGGTCCGAGCCAGCGTAGATTTCCTCGACCAGATCGGCGCGATTGCGCAGCACCGCGCGCTGGTTGATCGAGCCCTTATCGGTGACCTCGCCAGCCGCCATCGACGGCGGCTCCTTCGCGATGATCATGCGCACAACGCGGTTGGACGAGCCGGAGGACCTTTCAGCAAGCGAGACCAGCTTCTCGCGCAGCTTTTCCCGCAGTGCCGCATCGTCGGCAAGATCCGGGTCGCGGGGGAAGACGATCGCGCCGAGATATGGCTTGTCGGGGGCCGTCAGAGCAACGTCCCGGATCAGCTCGCCGAAATGGTCGATGATCTGCATGCGCAGCGCACCAGTCGATACCCAGGTGCCGGTATCGAGCTTGAAGTTTTCCGCGGTGCGGCCGTCGAACTTGAAGCCCTTGGAGAAATCGTCAACGTCGATCGGGAGCAGCGCGTCACCGAGGCGATAGAAACCTTCTTCGTCGAAAGCGTCGGCGGTCAGCTTCTGCTGGCGCCAGTAGCCCGGCGTGATGTTGTCGCCCTTCACGCGTGCATCGTATTTGCCTTCATAGGTCACCAGCTTGAGCGTGACGCCGGGGACGGGCAGGCCGACGTTGCCGGCGCCTTCCTGCGGCCAGGTGCAGAACAGAGCCGCAGGAGCCGTTTCGGTCGCGCCGAGGCCCGCGCCAATCAGCACGCGTCCGCCGGTGGTGTCGACCGCCAGCTGCTCAAGCGCTTCCCAGCTTGGCTGCGACAACGAAGCGCCCGCGTACCAGAGCATGCGCAGGTTCCTGAAGAAGTTCCGGCGCAGCTCCACGTCCTTCTGCAGCTCCGGGATCAGCATGTCGAAGCCGGTCGGAACGTTGAAGTACCAGGTCGGTGACACTTCCTTGAGGTTGCGGACGGTCTTGCCGATCTCCGCCTTGGTCGGGCGGCCGTCGTCGAGATAGAGCGTGCCGCCGTTAGTCATGACCATGTAGAAGTTCTTGTTGCCCGCAGCCGTGTGGTTCCACGGCGCCCAGTCGAGCAGGACCGGGGGCTCCGTCTTCATGAAGGAGAAGGCCTGGCGGATGGCCGCCTGGTTGGCGCAGATCATCCGGTGGGTGTTGATCACCGCTTTCGGCGTGCCAGTCGAGCCCGATGTGAACAGGAACTTTGCGATCGTATCGCCGGTGATTTCCGCGTTGGCGGCGTCCACAGCATCGGTCGGCTCGGTCTTCAGCAGATCCGCAAAGGGAATCGCGCCCTCCGTCGCCTCATCGGCGATGAACGGAATGTCGGGAACGGTTGCCTTGATCGCCGGCGCGAACGCGCGCGCGTCAGCAGCGTAGACCATGCCCGGAGTGATCGAAGCGAGGACGTCCTTCAGGCGCGTATAGTCGCCGTTCAGCGAGTACTGCGGGGAGAGGGGAGCGTAGGCGACACCGGCATAGACGGCCGCGAGGCCGAGCGTCGCATGTTCGATGTCGTTGCCGGAGAGGATCGCCAGCGGCCGCTCTGCCGACAGGTTCTTGTCGAGCAAGTACTGCGCGATGCGGCGCACGCGTTCCAGCATTTCGCCGTAGGTGATGGTGCGCCAGCCGTTGCCGCCCTTGCGGTCGGCGATGAAGACGCGCTCCGGCGTCTCCTTCGCGTATTTCTCAAGTGCGTCTGTAACTCGCGTCGGATAGCTCGGCTGTGGCATCCGGTCGGTGACGTAGATCGTGCCGTCCTCCTTGACGGTCACAACCGGCGAGTAGGTGTGAAACTCCACCGGGCGCATAGGCGCGCCCTTCCAGTCCTGTGAGTAGGACATTCGGCCTCCCTGATCCTCTTCCCAATGGCGCACAAATTGTCGCCTACCCTTGCGGGTCCTATCTGATATGATGCATAACTGTTTACTCGGAAACAAGAGTGCATTTGGAGGAAGACATGGCGTTTGTGGAATATAGCATCGAGGACGGGATCGCGCGGCTGACGCTGACGCGGCCGGACAAGCGCAACGCCATGAACGATCAGATGCTGGCCGACCTCGAGGTTGCGGTGGATCAGGCGGCCTCCGAGGCGCTGGCGGTAGTGATCTGCGGGGAGGGCGATCACTTCTGTGCCGGGCTCGATCTTGCCGAGCATTCGTTGAAGACCGCGATCGAGGGGATCGACGGTTCGCGTAATTGGCACCGCGTGTTTCAGAAGATCCGCGGCGGCCGCATTCCCTATTTCGCGGCGCTGCACGGGGCAGTGATCGGTGGCGGCCTCGAGCTCGCCTCGGTCGCGCATGTGCGCGTTGCCGACCGCACCGCATTCTTCGCCCTGCCGGAAGGCCAGCGTGGCATTTTCGTCGGCGGCGGCGGTTCCGTGCACACCTCGCGCATCATGGGCGTGCCGCTGATGACCGACATGATGCTGACTGGCCGGGTGCTCGACGTCGATGAGGCGCGCCAGGCAAACATCGTCACCTACGTCACGCCTGCTGGTGAGGCGCTGGCAAAGGCGACCGAGCTCGCGAAGAAGGCAGCCACCAACGCTCCGCTTTCCAACTACGCGGTCATCAACGCGCTGCCGCGCATCCGCGACAGCGGGTACGATGAAGGCCTGTTCTTCGAATCGATGATCGCCGCCTTCACGCAGACGACGCCGGAAGCCCATGAGCGCCTGCGCGCCTTCCTCGAAAAGCGCGCCGCCCGCATCGCCCCAAAGGAATAATCCCGTTCATGCCCGGGCAAGACGCACTCGCGGAAGCCGAGCTCACCCTCGGTGAGATGGAGGCTTCTGCGAGCTTCATGCTGCGAATTGCAGAGCTCGTGGCCTATGACGCGGTGGCGTCCCTGCAGGGCGACATCGACCTCAGCCTGCCGGAACAGACGGTGCTCATCGCAATTGCGATGAACCCGGAAGCGCGGCAGGGTTCTGTGGCGGATCTCCTGCGGATCCGCTGGCCGAACATGACGAAGATGGTCGCTAGGCTGGAGAAGAAGAAGCTCATCTCCCGCCGGGTCTCGCCCGAGGATCGTCGCGTCGTCACGCTGTCGCCCACGGAAGAAGGACGGGCGCTGGCGGAGCAGCTGCGCACGCGGCTCGTCAACGACGATCGCCGCGCGCTTGCCATGCTGAACGATGCCGAGCGCGAGCAGCTCGTGTCGCTGTTGCGCAAGGTGATCGGCTGGGGTGTAAGCGGCGACTAAGCGCTCTCGGGCAAAGCCAGTTCGCGGATTGCCTGCACGAGTATGCTGGCCGGAGGCGGTACGATTCCCTTGCGGCGACGGTAGATGCGAAACGAGCGCTGCCACTGCAGCTCCGGAACGGCGATCTTCACCAGACCCTCGCTGCCATGCTCGTGCGGCATCCGGGGTTCCGGAAGCCAGCAGAGCAGGTCCTGTATCTGTGCCGCCGAGCGGATCACGCCGATCGAGCGTGAGGCGATGGCCGGCTGGCGCGGCTCGATCCCGCGATTGTGGAAGCGCCGGTACCATTCCTTGGCGATCGGCGTTCCCATTGGCGGCAGCACCCAGTCGGCTTCCGCGACTTCCTCCAGGCTGACCTGCTCGCGACCGGCGAGCGGATGCGACGGCCGCGCGTAAACGTGGACGTCGTCCTGCAATGTGTCAGGCGTCGCCAGCGTTATCTCGTCGTCGGCGTAGGGCTCCGGCGATATGGCAATGTCGATGTCGCCGCTCTTCAGGCCCTCGAGCAGAAGATCCTCCATCTCTTCGACGATCTGGAACCGCACGTCCGGATGCTTTTCCCGCATCCGGGCAATGGCGGTGACGATGAAGCTCGGCACGACGCTCGCCACGCCACCGATGCGTACGACGCCCCGGCTGGCGCCCCGCATTTGACGGATCAGGTCTTCAGCGTTGGCGACTTCCGAGACGACCAGCCGTGCATAAGGCAACAGCGCCTCGCCATAGACGGTTAGCACCACGCCGCGGGTGGTGCGCTCGAACAGCTGAACACCGTAGCTTGCTTCAACCAGTTTCAGCGTCCGTGTCAGTGCGGGCTGGGTCATGTTGAGGGCTATCGCCGCGCGGCCAAGGCTGCCGTGGCGGGCGCATTCGAGCAGGACTGAGGCGGAGCGAACATCCAAAGTCATAACTGATCGTAATGACTTTGCGCAGATTCTGTAAATAGCGGTAAAGGGCGGTGCGTGCGATACTTTCACTTGGGGGTGTCCAACCTGGGGGCAGGCGGATGCTCTCCACGATTTTTGGAGGAAGCAATGAACAAGATGAGCCAGGACTTCCTGGCATCGTCGACGGCTATCCCTGACCGGACGGTCAGGGATGCTGTGTTCGACTTCCTGCGCGCCAAGGGTATGACGACCATCTTCGGCAATCCCGGTTCGACGGAGCTGCCGATGTTCGTCGACCTGCCGAAGGATTTTTCCTACGTCCTCGGCCTGCAGGAGTCGATCGCGCTGGCGATGGCCGATGGCCATGCGCAGGCGTCGCGAAAGCCCGCCTTCGTCAACCTGCATTCCAGCGCGGGCCTCGGCCACGCGATGGGAAATCTCTACACCGCCTTCCGCAACCGCACGCCGCTGATCGTGACGACGGGCCAGCAGACGCGCGACCTGCTGCCGTTCGATCCGTTCCTCGGCAATGACGCGCCGGTGGAGTTCCCGAAGCCGTACGTGAAGTGGGCGATCGAACCGGCCCGGCCGGAGGATGTGCCGGCAGCGATTGCCCGCGCCTATCACATGGCTTTGCAGCCGCCGATGGGGCCTGTGCTTGTGTCGGTACCGCTGAGCGACTGGGACAAGCCCTGTGCGCCGGTGGTGGAACGCGAAGTCGATACGGTTATCGCGCCGAACCCGGCGTGCCTCGACAAGGTTGCCGAGGCGATCAACGACGCGCGCGAACCCGTCATTGTTGTCGGTGCTGGCGTCGACATTGACGGTGGCTGGGATGCGGTGGTTCGGCTTGCCGAAACGCTGCAGGCCAAGGTCTGGGTGAGCCCGCTGTCTTCGCGCTGCAGCTTCCCGGAGCGGCATCCGCTGTTCGCCGGTTTCCTGCCGGCGCACCAGCCCGCACTGTCGCGCTGCTTCGGCAACGCCGACTACGTGCTGGTACTCGGCGCTCCGGTCTTCACCTATCATTTCCCGGGCTCGGGGGATCACCTTCCGGCAGGCGCGAAGCTGTGCCAGATCAGCGACGACCCTAAGCAGGTCGCCGCGGCTGCGGTTGGAACCGCTCTTGTGGCGAACACGCGGCTGGCGGCCGAAGGGCTGCTGGCACGGGTGAAAAGGCGGCCGCAGCGGGCGGAGCCGGCTCGCGTCATCCGGCGGGTGCCGGTGACCAAGCCGATCTCGCAGGCGCTGCTGATGCAGACGCTTGCCGACGTTCGTTCGCCCGACAGCATCATCGTCGAGGAATCGCCCACGGCACGTGACCCGATGCATGATCATCTGCCGATCGAGCGGCCGGCGGGCTTCTTCACCACCGCCAGCGGCGGCCTCGGCTACGGCCTGCCGGCGGCGGTTGGTGTGGCGCTGACTCGGCCAGATCAGCCGGTCATCGCCATCATCGGCGACGGATCGAGCCTCTATGCGATCCAGTCGCTTTGGTCAGCGGTTGACCAAGATGTCGATCTGCTTGTTGTGATCCTCAACAATGGCGGCTATGCCGCGCTCAAAGGAATTGCAGGCAAGACAGGTGCCGGCAGCGTCGACGGTGTTGATATCGGCCATATCGACTTCGTTTCCATTGCTCAGGCGCAGGGCTGTAAGGCGCAGCGCTGCTCGGACGGAACCCAGCTTGAATCGTGCCTTCGCGAGATGCTCGCCCAGAAGGGCTCGCGCTTGCTCGAGGTCATCCTGAAAGAGGAAGAAAAATCCATGAACATCGTTGCGCAGAATGCCGTTTCAGGCACCGGCAAGGACTGGCGTCCGAAGACTCCTGAAAAGCTGTTCATCGCCGGCAAGTGGGCGGACTCCTCGTCCGAACACAAGCTCGACGTCATCTCGCCGGTGACCGAGGAAAAGCTGTTCAGCTATCCGGAAGCCGGTCCGATGGACATCGACCGTGCCGTGTGGGCGGCCCGCGACGCCTTCGACAATGGCCCGTGGCCGCGCATGGCTCCGGCAGAGCGCGCGGTCTACCTGCGCAAGGTCGCCGACATCATCACCCGGCGCCTCGACGAGATCGCCTACGCGTGGACGTATCAGGTCGGTGCGCCGATCATGCTGACCAAGAAGCTGGTCGGTCAGAACGCGATGCTGTTCAACTACTACGCCGACCTGATCGAGACCTACGGCTTCGTGTCCGAGCGTCAGCGTGACGATGGCGGCAAGGTGCGCGTCGTGCGCGAGCCGGTTGGCGTCTGCGCGGCGATCACGCCGTGGAACGCGCCGATGGTGCTTCTGTCCTACAAGATTGCCGCTGGCCTCGCCGCTGGCTGCACGTTCGTCGCAAAGCCGTCGCCGGAAACGCCGCTCGAAGCCTACATCCTGGCCGAGGCGATCGAGGAAGCTGGGCTGCCCGCTGGGGTGTTCAACCTTGTTCCGGCCGGCCGTGAGGGCGGCGACTATCTCGTCCGCCACAAGGGCATCGATAAGGTTGCCTTTACCGGCTCGACCGCAGCGGGCAAGCACATTGCTGCCGTCTGCGCCGAGCGCCTTGCCCGCGTCAGCCTGGAGCTAGGCGGCAAGTCGGCTGCTGTTCTTCTCGATGATGCCGACTTCACCAAGGCGCTGCCGAGCCTGATAGTTTACACCATGCCGATCACGGGCCAGGTCTGCTTCTCGCTGACCCGAATTCTGGTGCCGGAAAGCCGTAAGCAGGAATTCGTCGACCTCTATGTCGGCGCGGTGAAGAACATCAAGGTTGGTGATCCGTTCGACCCGTCGACGCAGATGGGCCCGCTCACGATGGGCCGCCAGCGCGCCCGCGTCGAAGGCTACATCGCCGCCGGCCGTGCGGAAGGTGCGAAGATCGCCTGCGGCGGCGGACGTCCCGCCGGCTTCGATAAGGGCTACTACGTCGAGCCGACCGTTTTCGTTGACGTCGACGCACACATGAAGATCGCCCAGGATGAGATCTTCGGCCCCGTCGTCTCGATCATCAGCTACTCGGACGAGGAAGACGCGGTCCGCAAGGCCAACAACTCCGACTACGGCCTCAACGCCTCGGTTTATGCCGCTGATCCGGAGCGCGGCTACGCGATTGCCCGCCGCATCCGCTCGGGCAACGTCACCGTCAACGGCATGATCGTCGACCCCAAGCAGCCGTTCGGCGGCTTCAAGCAGTCGGGTGTCGGCCGCGAGGGCGGCCCCGAAGGCCTCGACAACTACCTCGAAGTGAAGACCATCCACTTCGCAGGATAAGGCTCAAAGGCCAGAACCAAACAAGGAAAGCCGCCGGAGAAATCCGGCGGCTTTCCTTTTTCCGGCGAGTTTCTTGTCGGCGGGCTGGCAAAGAAAAAGCCCCGAATTTTTCCGGGGCTTTCCGTTTTAACCAGGCTGACCGGATCAGCGCATCGTGGCCGGAAGCCAAAGGACGATCGCCGGGAACAGGATCATCAGCGCCATGCGGATGATGTCTGCGCCGATGAATGGCATCACGCCGCGATAGATCGTCGTCAGCTTCACTTCCTTCGCGATCGAATTGATGACGAAGACGTTGATGCCCACTGGTGGACAGATCATGCCGAGCTGGCAGGACGTCACAAGGATGATGCCGAACCAGATCGGGTCGAAGCCGAGGTGGACGATCACCGGGAAGACGATCGGCACGAACAGGATGATCATCGCCATCTCGTCCATCAGCGCGCCGGCGATGAAGAACATGATGAGGATGAGGATCAGCGTACCGTAGGCCCCGAGATCCATGTCGATCAGGAACATGGTGAGCTTCTGCGGCGCCTGGGTGATTGCCAGGAAGTAGCCGAACAGCACCGCACCGATGAGGACGGTGAAGATCGACACCGACGTGCGCAGCGATTCGACAAGGCTGTCGATGATCTGCTGCGTGTTCAGGCGGCGACGGATGATGCCGATGACCATCGTCAGGAATGCGCCGACCGCGGCAGCCTCCGTCGGGGTGGCGATGCCGAGATAGATCGCGCCGATGATGGCGATGAACAGCACGACAACCGCCCAGATCGGGAGGAGGGAGGCGAACGCTTCGCGCAGGTCGAACTTCTTGCCCGACGGCAGGCCTCTGTGATGAGCGACAAGAACCGCAGCCATGTACATGACGGTGGCAAGGATGCCCGGGATGATACCCGCCACGAACAGGCGGCCGACGTCAGTCTCGGTCAGATAGCCATAGATGACCATCACCACCGACGGCGGGATCAGGATGCCGAGCGTGCCGCCAGCGGCAATGACGCCGGTGGACGTGCCGTCATGGTAGCCGACCTTGCGCATCTCCGGCAGGGCGATGCGGGTCATGGTGGCGGCGGTCGCCACGGAGGAGCCGCAGATCGAGGAGAAGCCGGCGCAGGCTGCGACCGTGGACAACGCAAGGCCGCCACGGAACTGGCCGAGCCAGGCATTTCCGGTACGGAAGAGTTCGCGGGAGATGCCCGAATTGGTGGCAAAGACGCCCATCAGCACGAAGAACGGAACCAGGCTCAGGTTGAAGTCGGTGATCGTGCGAACAGGGGAGGTGGTCAGAAGATTCAGAGCGGGATTGATGCCGCGGATCGCCCCGAAGCCCACAACACCCACGATACCCATGGCGATGCCGATCGGAACGCGTAGTCCCATCAGCACAAACATGCCCACGAAGCCGAGAACGGCGACCCAGTCTGCGTAGCTCATAGGCCAAATCCCTCGCCCTGGTCTTGTTCACCCTCTGACGGGCGACGGAAAATCGAAAATGCAACGGTGAACACGCTGAGCGCGCAACCGACCCAGATCAGCAGCAGGAACGGCCAGACGGGAATGCGCAGGTCGAAGGTCGCCTCGTTGCTCGCAAAGGCGCTTGTCACGCGGTAGTAGAGCATCCACGCCAGGGCGATGGTGAAGCCGAGCAGGACCAGCCAGGCGAAGAAGTCGATGGCGCGCTTGGCCTTTTCGCCGACCATCTCATGAACGAGGTCGACGGCGATATGGCCACCACGGTAGCCGACGGAGGCCAGGCCCCACATGACGCAGGCGCCGATCAACAGGCGCGAGACGTCAAATGAATCCGGTATTGGCCAGGAAAATAGATAGCGACCTGCGGTCGAGGCGACGATCAGCATCATGACCAGCCCGAGCAGGATGGCTGCCACTGTATCGACGGCGCCGCAAAAGCGTTCCACCTTGCGAAGCATGATTGCCTCCAGTTTGGAGTTCTGAGATTCAATGAGGCGGGCGCCAGAGCGCCCGCCTGATGATGTGCACCGCCTGGCCGGTGAGGCGGGCGGTTACTTCACGCGCGAGTCGTGCTTGTCGAGGATCTCTTCGAGACGAGCCCAGGCGGCATCGGCATCGACACCGGCCTTGGTGGCCTCTGCCTTCCACTCGCCGCTCAGCGGTGCGGCGGCCTCGATCCAGAGGTTGAGCTCCTCCTGGGTCGGCGCGTAGAGGGTATGACCCTCGTCGATCATGCGCTGGCGACCGGCAGCCTCAGCGTCGACCCACTTCTCGGCCATCTTCTCAGCCCACTCCGAGGTGCAGTGGTCGTCGATGACTTTGCGGTTCTCCGGCGACATGCCGTCCACCACCGACTTGTTGAAGACGAAGGCAAACACCGTCACGTAAAGCGGGATGTCGAGGTGGTGCTTGACGAGGTCCTGCGCGCCAAAGGTGTAGATCGAGTTCCACGGCGACGCCGTCATCTCGGCAGCACCACGGGCGATCAGTTCACGCATTTCCGCGGCACCGGCGAAGACCGAAGCCGCGCCGAGCGAGTTGAGCATGCGTGCCATGGTACCGTGCGCCGGGCGGATGTTCTTGCCCTTCAGGTCGGCCGGCACCTTGATCGGGCCGTTGACACCGTGGATCGTGCCCGGGTCGTGGAGATGCGTCATGCAGAAGTAGACGTCGTTCATCTCCTTGCCGGCGTACTCGCGGTACCACTCGTCATAAGCGCGCGAACCCGCCTTGCCATTGTTGATGGTGAAGGGGATTTCGCCCGCCGAAATGATCGGGAAGCGGCCCGGCTGGTAGCCCGGGTTGATGAAGGCGATGTCGACGACGCCGTCGCGCGCCATGTCGTAGTGGTCGGCTGCGGCGCCAAGCTGCTGGGCCGGGAAGATATTGATCTCGATGCGGCCGTTGGAGGCCTGCTTGATCGACTCAGCCCAGGGCTCCATGCCACCTGGCTGGAGCGGGTGCTGTGCACCCACCCAATGCGACAGCGAAAGCTCGACTTCCGCTGCCTGAGCGGTGGCCGCAATGGCGGCGATGCCCACCGATGCCAGCAATGTCTTGAAGTTCATATGTTCTCCTCCTCGAACAATATGGTTGTCGGGCCCGGATCTCCCCCGATCACTGAGCCAGCGAATCGTACTTCTTCAGCGTCTCGACGAGGCTGTTCCAGATGGCGTCGGCGTCGAGGCCCTTGGCGCTGACGGTTGCATGCCACTCGTCCTTGAGCGGAGCGGCAGCGTCCTTCCAAAGCTGAACCTGCTCTGGCGTCGGGACGTGAAGCGTGTGCGCCGAGTCGGCTGCGATCTTGTCACGGCCGGCTGCTTCCGCGTCGGTCCAGCCGCTGGCAATGCGTTCTGCCCATTCCGGCGTGCAGTGATCGTCGATGACCTTGCGATCTTCCGGCGACAGGCCCTCGACCTTGGCCTTGTTGAAAATGAAGGCGTTGATCGAGAAGTAGAACGGCATGTCGAGATGGTGGAAGACGACGTCGTTCGCGCCGAAGGTGTAGAGCGAGTTCCAGGGCGACTGCGTCATGTCGGCGGTGCCGCGGGCGAGAACTTCGCGCATTTCGCCGGCCGGGACCTGCACCGATGCGCCGCCGAGCAGGGAAACGAAGCGAGCTTCGGTAGCGTTGGCCGGGCGGACGTTCTTGCCCTTGATGTCCGCGGGGACGATCACCGGCTCCTTCGAGTGGATGGTGCCCGGATCATGCGAGATCGCCATGCAGAAATAGGTGTCACCCATTTCCTGCTCGGCATACTGATCGTACCACTCGGTCAGAGCACGGATGCCGCCGCGGGCATTGGCGAACAGGAACGGAATTTCAGCTGCGGCCATGACCGGGAAGCGGCCCGGCTGGTAACCCGGGTTGATGAAGCCGATGTCGACGATGCCGTCGCGGGCCATGTCATAATGGTCGCCTGCGGCGCCGAGCTGCGATGCCGGGAAGATGCTGATCTCAATGCGGCCGTTGGACGCCTGCTTGATCGATTCGGCCCACGGCTCCATGCCGGTCACCTGCAGCGGGTGGGTACCCGGTACCCAGTGCGAAAGCGTCAGCTCTACCTCTGCAGCCGACGACGGCAGGACGAAGGCCGCAGAAAGTGCCAGCGCCGCCAATGTGCGTGTATACATGAATGCCTCCCAATACGGTCGAACGCGCAAGTGACCTCAACCCCCGCGCCCGTTTCCTCACGTATACAGTAACATCATAAATGTCGGTCCGAAACAAGCTGGGGCAGGCGCTAAACGCGCCCGGAATCCCAAGATTGGGAAACGGAGTATGTGAGCGACCGCAGATATATAAGGCGCCCGTAGACGCTCGGGTGTATACAGCCTATAGATGTGGCGCTTAGCACGGTGCGGGGAGGAGGCACTTTTGGCTGACAAACAATCCAGGCATGCAACGAGGAGCCTGCGCTATCCGACGGTCGCTGATCTCGAACGGCTGGCGCGGCGGCGCATTCCATATTTCACGTTCGATTTCCTGAAGGGCGGCACCGGTGAGGAACTCTCGTGTGCCCGCAACTATCGCGCAATGCAGGAGATCGAGATCGTCCCGCGTTATGGGCACGCATTGGCGGAGCCCAGTACCTCCACAACTCTTTTTGGCCGGACCTACGCCTCGCCGATCGTCATTGCGCCGGTAGGTATGGACGGCGCGATGTGGCCGGGCGCTCCGCGGTTCCTGGCCGAGACGGCGCGAGAGAGCAACATTGCCTATATGCCCTCGACGATGTCCACCATGCCCATCGAGGACGTCGCGAGGATTGCGCCGCAGAACACCTGGTTCCAGCTATACGGCTTCCCCGCCGACGATCATGCGGTGACGTTCGATCTTATCCGCCGAGCAGACGAAGCGGGGGCACAGGCACTGGCCGTCACGCTCGACATTCCGGCTCCCGCACGGCGCGTGCGCGACATGCGCAATGGCATGCTGCCAAGGATGCGGCTGACGCCGGAAAAGATCCTCGCGATGCTGACGCGTCCAGCCTGGCTGGCGGCCCTGTCGCGCGAAGGCGCTCCCGCACTGGTAAACCTTCGCCCTTATTGTGCACCGGGAGCAGACCGGAAGGAACTCGAAGCTTTCATGCGCACCAGGCGAGCCGGCGGCGGCATCACCTGGGAGTTGATGAAGCGAATCCGCGAAAAGTGGAAAAAGCCGCTTCTGGTCAAGGGAGTCATGCATCCAGGCGACGCCGTAATCGCTCGCGAGATCGGCGTTGACGGTGTGGTGGTCTCGAATCATGGCGGCCGGCAGTTTGATCCGTCCCCCGCGAGCATTGACGTTCTTCCGGCGATCCGCGCTGCGGTCGGGCCGGAGATGACGATCCTGATGGACAGCGGGATCATGTCGGGCGCCGACGTGCTTAAGGCGCTCGCATGCGGAGCGGACGGGGTGCTCGTCGGGCGAGCGTTCATGTTTGGCCTGGGAGCGCTGGGAGGAGAAGGCGCCCGTCACGTTGCCACTCTCCTGAACGAGGAATTGCGGGTCGCGCTGGTTCAATCCGGCGCGTGCACGATCGATGGGGCGCGGCAGCTGTCCGTGCGCCATCGCGGCGCATGGGCGCCGGAAGATTTCAGGGGATGAGAGGGAGGAAGCATCCATGAAGGTAGCGGATGCAATTGCGGAGATCATGAAGCGTGAGGGGATCGAGATCCTCTGCGCCTATCCGGTCAATCATGTGATCGAACATGCGGCCATGGCCGACATCCGGCCGATCATCGTCCGACAGGAGCGGACCGGCATTCACATGGCAGATGCCATTTCGCGTCTCTCGTCCGGAAAGAAGATCGGCGCGTTTGCAATGCAGCTCGGGCCGGGTACCGAAAATTCCTACGGCGCGATCGCCCAGGCCTATTCGGAATCGGTGCCGATCCTCGTGCTGCCGGGCGGCTACCCCCGCAAGCTGGCGCATATTGCGCCGAACTACAATTCGACAGTCTCGATGCGTTCGATCACCAAGATGGTCGAGCCGCTGAATGTCCCCGCCGACATTCCCAACGTCTTCCGGCGCGCATTCTCGCAGCTGCGCAATGGGCGGGGCGGCCCGGTGGTCATCGAAATACCGAATGACATCTGGGACGAAGAGGTACCGGAGCCGCTGGACTATCGGCCGGTGGTGACCACGCGTACCGCGCCGGATCCGGCAGCCGTGCGCGCGGCCGTCGATCTGCTGCTGTCCGCCAAGCGCCCGGTTCTCTATGCAGGTCAGGGCATTCATTATGCGCAGGCGTGGCCGCAGCTGAAGCAGCTGGCAGAGTGGCTCGCGATCCCGGTTTGCACCAGCCTCGAAGGCAAGAGCGCGTTCCGTGAGAACCATGCACTGGCGCTTGGCTCTGGCGGGGCGGCGATCCCCTATACGGTGCGTCATTTCCTCGACGAATCGGATGTCATCTTCGGCATCGGCTGCTCGTTCACGCAGACGGCCTTTGGCGTCGGCATGCCGGTCGGCAAGCGCGTCATCCACTCGACCCTCGACTTCGCGCACATCAACAAGGACTACGAGTGCGAGGTGGCGATGGTGGGCGATGCAGGGCTCACCCTCGACGCAGTGCTGGCGGAGCTCGAGCGCCGGGGCGAGCCGCGACGTTCGTGGACTGCGGTCGCCGAGGAAATTGCCTCCGTGCGCGAGGCGTGGCTTGCCGAATGGATGCCCAAGCTGACCTCAAACGACAAGCCGCTTTCCCCTTACCGGGTACTCTGGGACCTGCAGAAGACGGTCGACGTCGCCAATACGATCATCACCCACGATGCCGGTAGCCCGCGCGACCAGCTGTCGCCGTTCTGGGTGTCGACGGAGCCGCTGAGCTATATCGGCTGGGGCAAGAGCACCCAGCTCGGCTATGGCCTGGGGCTGGCGATGGGAGCGAAGCTGGCCTGCCCGGACAAGCTCTGCATCAATGTCTGGGGTGACGCGGCCATCGGCTTCACAGGCATGGATTTCGAGACCGCCGTGCGCGAGAGGATCCCGATCCTTTCGATCCTTCTCAACAACTTCTCCATGGCGATGGAATTGCCGATCATGGGCGTGTCGACGGAGAAGTACCGCGCGACCGACATTTCCGGCGATTACGCCGCGATGGCCCGCGCTTTCGGCGGCTATGGGGAGCGGATTACCGATCCGTCCGAGATCGTCCCCGCGATCAAACGTGGTATAGAGCAGACGAAGCAGGGCGTTCCCGCGCTGCTGGAGTTCATAACATGCAAGGAGCTCGCTTCGTCTCGTCATCCCACCAGGACGACGGGGGCGGGCAAGAAGGGCCATTATGTCTGAAGCAGCACGCCGCGCGATCGAGGCGTTGAAACCCATTCTCGGTGATAGGCTCGTCACATCAGAGGCCGTGCGCGAGCATCACAGCCGCGACATGTCGAGCAACGTGCCCCACATGCCGGACGCCGTCGCATTCCCGAAGACGGAAGCGGAAGTGCAGGCCATTGTGCGCGTCTGCGCCGAGCATCGCGTGCCGATCGTGCCTTACGGCGCCGGGTCGTCGATGGAGGGCCACACCATCCCGGTGCACGGTGGCATCTCGGTCAGCACGCGCGAGATGAACAACATCGTCGAGATCGTAGCGGAGGATGCGCTGGCGGTGGTGCAGCCGGGCGTAACCCGCAAGCAGCTCAACACCGAGCTGCGGGCGCTGGGCCTGACCTTCCCAGTCGACCCGGGTGCCGATGCATCGCTGGGCGGCATGGCTTCCACCCGCGCGAGCGGCACGGCAGCGGTGCGCTACGGCACCATGCGCGAGAACGTGCTGGCGCTGCGCGTCGTGACCGCCGACGGCGAGGTGCTCAAGACCGGCTCGCGCGCCAAAAAATCGTCGACCGGCTATGACCTCACGCGCCTGTTCGTCGGCTCGGAAGGAACGCTCGGCATCATCACGGAGCTCACCGTGCGGCTGCACCCGGTGCCGGAGCAGGTGGCGGCTGCGGTATGTGCTTTCGACACGGTCGAAGGCGCGATCGCGACGGTTCAGGAGACAGTGCAGTACGGCATTCCGATCGGCCGCGTCGAATTCCTCGACGAGTACTCGATCGAGAGCACGAACATGTATTCCGGCATGAACCTCAAGGTCGCGCCGACGCTGTTCTTCGAATTCGAGGGAACGCCGGCGTGGGTCGAGGAGCAGTCGCAGATCGTGGCGGAGATTGCCGCGAACAATGGCGGCTCTGGCTTCCAGTGGTCGACCGATGCAGACGAGCGCGCGCGGCTCTGGCAGGCGCGGCATAACCACTACTGGGCGGTGAAGTCGCGCCGCGCAGGCTGCGAGATCTATACCAGCGACATCTGCGTGCCGATCTCGAAGCTGGCGGAAAACATCGTCGCGGGGCTGGCGGATATCGAAGCGTCGTTTCTCGAGGGGCAGATCATCGCCCATGCCGGCGATGGCAACTTCCACGCCGGCTATCTGGTCGATCCGAACAACGAGGTTGAGCTTGCCGAGGCCGCACGACTGGCGGATCGCTCGGCCGAGCGTGCGCTGGCGAGCGGCGGCACGGTGAGCGGCGAGCACGGCATTGGCATTGGCAAGCTGAAGTTCATGCGCCGCGAGCACGGCGATGCGGCCGTGGAGTCGATGAAGCGAATCAAGGCGGCACTCGACCCGCTCGGCATCATGAACCCGGGCAAGATGGGCCAGGCGGGGTAGGGCCTCGCCTTTACGGCAGGTTGGTCACCGCTGGCTCGTTGGAAATGTTCCGGCCTGGATGCCCCGGTCCAGCCGGGGCATGACGAGGGGGAGGTGTGATTCCTGCTACGTCGCCGTCGGCGCTTCCCCGCACCGTTTGTCACGATCACTCGAAAAGCCAGTTGGAATGCGCCAACCGTGAAGGGTTGGATTCTGGCCTTTCTCCATTCGTCATCCGCGGGCCTGACCCGCGGATCCATGCCTGAACGCCGCTGACCGCGCCGGCGGTGATGGCCAACAGCAACCTGTCGAGGCGCGTCGTGCGTCACGCCAAAGCCTGACCCGCCGTCGCAACCAGATGGCCAGACGGCTGCGTCAGGCAGAAGGCTTAACAGCCGCCGTTTACCTCCAGCCCAGCGCCGGGGCCACGTATTTCAGGATCGACTCGATCACGTGGGCGTTGTAGTCGACGCCGAGCTGGTTCGGGACCGTCAGCAACAGCGTATCCGCCTCGGCGATTGCCTCGTCCCCGGCAAGCTCCTTGATCAGCACGTCCGGCTCCGCCGCGTAGGAGCGGCCGAAGATCGCACGTGTGTTCTCCTCGATATAACCGACGGTGTCGCTCTCCTTGTTCCCGTAGCCAAAGTAGGCGCGGTCGAGGTCGTTGACGATCGCGAAAATGGAGCGGCTCACCGACACGCGCGGCTCGCGCGTATGGCCGGCTTCCTTCCACGCCTCGCGATAGGCGCGGATCTGCTCCGCCTGCTGAACGTGGAAAGGCTTGCCGCTCTCATCGAACTTCAGGGTCGAGCTCTGCAGGTTCATGCCAAGCTTTGCTGCCCAGATCGCGGTGCCGTTGGTAGCCGAGCCCCACCAGATACGGTCACGCAGTCCTTCGGCATGCGGCTCGAGGCGCAGCAGGCCCGGAGGGTTGGGGAACATCGGTCGCGGGTTGGGCTGCGCGAAGCCATGGCCGCGGATGACGTCGAAAAACACTTCTGCGTGGCGGCGCGCCATGTCGGCGTCGGTCTCGCCTTCTGCCGGTTGGTAGCCGAAGTAGCGCCAGCCATCGATGACCTGCTCGGGCGAGCCGCGACTGATGCCGAGCTGGAGACGTCCGCCGGAGATCAGGTCCGCCGCACCGGCATCCTCCGCCATGTAAAGCGGGTTCTCGTAGCGCATGTCGATGACGGCGGTGCCGATTTCGATGCGCTTCGTCCTTGCGCCAACCGCGGCGAGCAGCGGGAAGGGGGAGGCGAGCTGGCGGGCGAAGTGGTGGACGCGGAAGTAAGCGCCGTCAGCGCCAAGCTCTTCCGCCGCGACCGCAAGGTCGATGGACTGCAGGAGCGCGTCGGAGGCCGAGCGGGTGCCGGATTGGGGTGAGGGCGACCAGTGGCCGAAGGAGAGAAAGCCGATCTTTTTCATGCCCGCCAATGTACGTTGCGGAAGGTCGCCGGCAAAGGCTCCTCTTCGTGCACGCACTGTGCAGCGTTCGAAACCTCACGGAGAGGGCAGCTTCCGCCGGATGCGAAAATGGGGGCCGGAAAACCGGCCCCCAGTTGCCCTGAGTGGAGGCTTCAGAACTTGTAGCTCACGCCGATGCGAACGGCGTGTTCGGTCAGGTCGAAGTCGCCGGCGCCGAGATTGAAGTCGTCGCCGCCGTAGTCGGAGTAACGATATTCGAGACGAGCGGTCCAGTTGTCGGTGAAGGCATGCTCGACGCCTGCGCCAACGGTCCAGCCGGTGAAGGTTTCTTCTTCCTCACCCGGGCCGCCGATTTCGTCGATGTAGCCACGCGTGATGGCAAGACCGCCCGTTGCATAAAGCAGGGTACGGTCCATTGCGTAGCCGATGCGTGCGCGAAGCGAACCGGACCAGTCAGTGCCAACCTCGACCGGCACGCCGGCAAGGATGTAGTCGTTGTCATTCCAGTGGTAGTTGATGTCACCCTCGATACCGAAGACAACATTGCCATGCTGCCAATTGGCGCCGGCATGCGCACCGATCGTGCCGCCGTCGAAGTCTTCATCGACGAGGCCCGGATTCTCGAGCGTCACGCGCGAGTAACCACCCTGAACACCGATATAGACACCGGTCCAGTCATAGACTGTAGGAGCAGGCGGGGTATAGGGCGCCGGTTCCTCGTAGACCACATCAGCCGCCAGTGCGGAAGTGGAGGCAGCTGCGAGTATCGCCGCAGTAAGTGCTAACTTCTTCATTTGGTGTCCTTCTTACCAAAAGAAATTGTAGCCCCTCAGAATCGCAAGGATAGCACTTGTTGCCTCGATGTCTGTGACATTGTTGCAACGAAAACAAGAATATGAAGCGAGATCTAATTTAGCGTTCATTAAGATTTTCAGTGGTCAGGCCCGCTGGCTGCCCACACAACTGAGCGAGGCTCACCCAGGGCAAACCTCGTGACCTGTCGGCTTTTGCGATTTCCACAAGTGGAGCCGCAGTGGCGGCTGCGACCGCCACTGACCAGAATTTGTGCGGACGATCTTTCATTGGCATGCATAATGAAATAGAGGACTGGTCAGCCACTTTTGGAGGGGACTTACTATGAAAGCTCTGTTTCTTGCACTGGCGGCTAGCGCCGCTCTGGTGCTTCCCGCGAAGGCCGAGGAAGTCACCGTCGCCGTGACCGCGATCGTCGAGCACCCGGCGCTCGATGCCGTCCGCGACGGCGTCAAGGACGCGCTGAATGAAGCTGGCTACAAAGAAGGCGAGGGGCTGACCTTCGTCTATCAGTCCGCCCAGGGCAACCCGGCCACCGCCGCGCAGATCGCCCGCCAGTTCATCGGCGATGATCCGAACGTCATCGTGCCGATCTCGACCCCCTCGGCGCAGGCTGTCGTGTCGGCCACCCGCGACATTCCGGTCGTCTTCACTGCCGTTACCGACCCGCTCGGCGCGCAGCTTGTCAAGGACATGGACAAGCCGGGCGGCAACGTCACCGGCCTTTCCGACATGTCGCCGGTTGCATCCCACGTCGACCTGATCAAGGAGATCATGCCGGGGGTGAAGACCATCGGCTATCTCTACAATTCGGGCGAGGCGAACTCGGTGTCGCTGCTCGCGGTCCTCAAGGAAGTCGCTGACGCCGCCGGCATTGCGGTCGTCGAATCCGCCGCCACCAAGACCGCCGAAGTGCAGGGCGCGGCGCGTGCGCTGATCGGTCGTGCGGACGCGATCTACGTTCCGACCGACAACACGATCATCTCGGCGCTCGAGTCGGCTGTTGCCGTCGCCGAAGAGGCCAAGGTGCCGCTGTTCACCGCCGACACCGACTCCGTCGCGCGCGGTTCTATCGCAGCGCTCGGCTTCAACTACTACGACGTCGGCAAGCAGACCGGCGAAGTGGTCGTGCGCATCCTTAAGGGCGAGAACCCGGGCGACATCGCGGTCAAGGTTGCCGAAGGCACCGACCTGGTCGTGAACAAGACGCAGGCCGCCAAGGTTGGCCTGGAACTGCCGGAAAGCGTCCTTTCCCGCGCCACCAAGGTCATCGAGTAATCCGTGCTGCCGGGCGGCTCCGAGCTGCCCGGCTCTCCTGTTCTTGACCGTTCCGCGCATCCGCGCGGGACGGCAGAACGCCAGCCATACGCGCGTGGCTGGGCAGGGTTTGAGTGAGGTGCGCATGCCACGGAAAGGCAGACAATCGTGAGCCAGATTGCGCTTTGGGGCGCCGTTGAACTCGGCCTCGTCTATGCGTTCGTTGCCATCGGCGTCTATCTCGCCTTCCGGGTGCTCGACTTCCCCGACCTGACGGTGGATGGATCCTTCCCCCTGGGCGCGGCGGTGGCCGCCGTTCTGATCATCGCCGGCGTCAATCCTTGGCTGGCAGCGCTTTGCGCGATGGCGGCCGGTGCTGTTGCCGGTCTCGTCACTGCGCTCCTCAATGTGCGCTTCAAGATCCTGCACCTGCTCGCGTCGATCCTGACGATGATCGCGCTGTTTTCGGTCAACCTGCGCGTCATGGGCCGGCCGAACGTCGCGCTGATCAATGCCGATACGATGCTGTCGCCCTTCTACGGCCATGGCCTGCGCGACTTCATGGTCCGCCCGATCTTCATCGCCGTGCTGGTCGCCATCGCGCTGTTCCTCGTTTGGCGCTTCCTTGAAAGCGACTCGGGCCTTGCGATGCGCGCGACCGGCGCCAATCCGAAGATGGCGCGCGCTCAGGGCGTGGACACCTCGCGGCAGATCTATCTCGGGATGGCGATGTCCAACGCGCTCGTCGCTCTGGGTGGCGCGTTGTTTGCCCAGACCAACGGCTTTGCCGACGTTACCTCCGGCGTCGGCACCATCGTCGTCGGCCTTGCCGCTGTCATCATCGGCGAGACGCTTCTTGGCGCGCGTGGCATACTGATCGCGCTGATCGGCTGCGTCATTGGTTCCATTCTCTATCGCATCGCGATCCAGCTCGCGCTTTCCAGCGACGTGCTCGGCCTGCAGGCATCGGACCTCAACCTGGTGACCGCCGTGCTTGTAACCTTTGCGCTCGTTCTGCCGCGCCTTCGCCGCGGAGGTTGATGATGATTTCGCTCAAGGACATCGACGTCGTTTTCGGCAAGGGCACGCCCCTTGAGAAGAAGGCGCTCAACGGCATCAACCTCGAGATCGAGGAAGGCTCGTTCGTCACCGTCATCGGTTCGAACGGTGCCGGCAAGTCGACGCTGCTTGGCGTGCTGGCGGGGGACATCACGCCGACCACCGGCACGGTGACCATCGGGACGACGGACGTGACGCGCAAGCCGACGGTGCGCCGCGCCGAGCTCGTCGCGCGCGTCTTCCAGGACCCGCTCGCCGGCAGCTGCGGCACGCTCACCATCGAGGAAAACCTCGCGCTCGCCGAGCGCCGCGGCAAGCGCCGTGGCCTCACCATGGCGCTGAACGCCAAACGTCGCGAACTTTTTCGCGAGCGCATCGCGGAGCTGAATCTTGGCCTCGAAAACCGGCTTGGCGACCGCATGGATATGCTGTCCGGTGGCCAGCGGCAGGCGGTGTCGCTGGTGATGGCGACGCTGACCGGCTCGCAGATGCTGCTCCTCGACGAGCACACGGCGGCGCTTGATCCCGGTATGGCCGAATTCGTCATGAACCTCACCGACCGCTTCGTTGCCGAGCGCAAGCTGACGACGATGATGGTGACGCACTCGATGCGCCAGGCGCTCGACTTCGGCCACCGCACCATCATGCTCCATGCCGGCGAGATCGTGCTCGACGTCAGCGGCGACGAGCGCAAGGGCCTGCAGATCGAGGACCTGATCCAGATGTTCCGCCAGATCCGCGGCCAGACGCTGGACGACGACGAGCTGCTGATCGGGTGAGGTGGATTGGGCGGCGGCTATGTCCGCCACCGTCCGGCGGAGTGCCTGCGATTCAGACTCGGCGGTAGGCGGGCACCTTCCTTTTCCCTCTTATTACCTTCGGAGTCACTTTACTTCGCGATACTGGTGCACGCTCGAGCGTGCTTGCTGAGGCACGGCAAAGCTCGATGTACGGGTTTTGTACGGGTGCATCTGGAATGCACCGCGAATGTTCGCGCAAGAACCTGCAAGCTAGCCCTAGCCGATTTCAGCCGGCTTCATCTATGCATTGAATTTAATAGGAATTTTTGGCGCACCCGACAGGATTCGAACCTGTGACCTCTGCCTTCGGAGGGCAGCACTCTATCCAGCTGAGCTACGGGTGCATCCGGATATGTTGCCCTCTTAGACGATCAGGCAGATCGCTTCAACGGGGAACGTGAAGAATACGTGGGTTTGTGCGCTCCTTCGTCGGCAGAGGTCACTGGTTCGAAACCTGTCGGGTGCGCGAGTGTGTGTGGGATGAGGCGGAAGGCGTGGCGGGCGTGTGGCCGGGGTGTGCCGGGAAGGGAGCGTCACTTTCAGTAGCTCCTAACACTCCCCGGTGCAGATTCAAAAATCTGCTCTTCACCATCCTGACTCTCGAGTCTAAGGCTGGAATGTTTAGGCTTGGGAGGACAGTGTTGTCGGACGATCAGCGTTTTCCGGAAGAGGTTTGCCAGAAGATCGGGAACTACGTTTATCGACTTATCGATCCACGTAACGGAGAGACGTTTTACGTTGGTAAGGGACGCAACAATCGCGTCTTCGATCATGCGGCCGGGATTCCTAACGCTACCGACGAGGCCGAGCAAATCCTTGGTGCTAAGCTTGATCGAATAAAGGCGATCAAGAACGCAGGTCTCTCGGTGATACATGTCATTCATAGACACGAGATTCCTGACGAAGCTGTCTTCGAGGTCGAGGCAGCACTGATTGACGCTTATCCCGGGCTTACTAATGTGCAAGGTGGACACGCGAGCAGTGCTCGTGGACCTATGAATCATCTTGAGCTCATCGACAAATACGCGCTTCCCGAGTTCCCGGCGCAACCTGAGCACGCGCTCATTCTGATCAACATCAATAAGCTTGATGACCGTTCCGATCGGAAGGCAGTCTACAACTTGGTTCGCTACTGCTGGCGGATCTCCAAGAGTCGCGCCGAGAAAGCTGACTACGTTCTGGCGGTTGTGCGTGGGGTCGTTGTTGGTGCGTTTCGGCCAAGCAAGTGGATGCACGCGACCCCCGAGAATTTCCCTGACATTCCCTACGCAGACGGCTCAGAAAGCAACCGAGTAGGCTTTATCGGAACGGAGGCTTCGCGAGAGATATGGGATCTATACGTGGGCCAACGGGGTAAGCGCGTCACCAATCCGGAGCTGAAGCACAGTCAGAACCCTATTCGCTTCTGGAAGTGTTAGTCTGATTGCCCGGAGAGACTACATGCACGTTTAAGCGGGGAATATCAGTGAAGTATGCATATTTTTTAGCATTTGCCGTGACGTTGGTTGGATGCCAGACGGCAGAGGAAGTGCGCGTCTCATTTGAGCAGGCGAGGCCAGCGCCGTCGGCGGTCAAGGCTCAGATCGTTAGGGATGCTCGAGACTACCTAGTTGATCCATATTCGATCAGGGATGCCGAGATCTCGTTCATGCAGTTCAACAACCGGAGTGGTCTGCACTGGCTGTGCGTCAAAGCAAATGCCAAGAACCGGATGGGCGGCTATGTGGGGCGTCAAGCAATTGAAGTCTGGGTGAAAGACGGCCGCCTAGCAGGAAACGTCCCGAATAGCCTCGCGTGCAACAGCTCTGCCCTTAAGTGGCAGGCATTCTGAACCGCACCGGGTTTGCCGGGGGCTCCAACTCCTGAGTAGGATGGAGCATGACCAGCAAGACGACGAACAAGTTTTCATTTGAGGTCCGCGCCCGAGCGGTGCGGATGGKGCAGGAGCATGGCGGGGAGTATCCGTCCCGCTGGGCGGCCGTGGTGTCGGTGGCTGGCAAGATCGGTTGCTCGGCGCACACCCTCAACGAGTGGCTCAAGAAGGCCGAGGTCGACAGTGGCAA